>CAZRSG010000038.1:1914-4283 GCA_964602705.1 uncultured Oscillospiraceae bacterium | reverse complement strand
TATAGTATATTAGTTTCACGTATCATACTTAAATTCTCTATAGTTAAAATCGTAAGTTTTTTTCTTCTTACATAATCCAAACATACACTTTTAGGTAGTATAGAAACACCAAAGTTTTGAGCTACTAAATCCTTTATGGTTGCAACATTATCTACTTCAAGTATAAGATTAAAATCCATAATAGACATATTCAAACTTTCCAAATGAGAAATAAATAGATTTCTGGTACCGGATCCCGGCAAACGAAGTATCATTTTTTCTTTTTTTAGTTGATTGATAGTTATAACATTTTTCTTTGCTAATATATTGTCATTTGACACGGCAAGAACCAAATAATCTGTGTCAAGTAATAAGGAGTTAATATTAAAATTATTTACACTCCCTTCAACAATTGCTAAATCTATTTCATAATTCATTAACTTATTATGAAGTTTTTTTATGGGGTCAGTAATTATTTTAATGTTTATGCCTTCATTTAAGCTACAATATTTAGCTAAAACTTGGATTATAAAATTACTCTCGGCAGTATGTGTAATCCCGATAGTGATTTGTGTTATTTTGTTTTTAGAGTTAATTAACTCCTCTTGTAGCTTACTATAGAGTGAGCTTATTCTTTTGGCATACATAATTACTATTTCACCCTCTATGGTTGGTTTTAAGTCATTTGTGCTACGATTAAAAATCTTAACATCTAACTCCTTTTCTAATTGATTAATGTGGTGACTAACTGCAGGTTGTGTAAGTGAAAGTTGCTTTGCAGCTTGGGTAAAATTACGTGTTTTGTATACAGTAAGTAAAGTATAAATCTTAATATCTAACAATTACAACACCCCTTATCAAATATATTTATGGGTGCCCAAATAAGTATAATTTTACTTTATAGGCTCTTAGATATAATATATTATCATAAAGTTAAGTTTATTTCAAATGATTGTTTACTATAAATAATATAATTCAACATATTATTTGATGAAAAATATATAGTGAGCTTACCGGAATTTAATAACTTATTACAATATTGGAATTTTTGTAAAGGGGTCGTGATAAAATGAATGTATTTTTAGATCAAGTTAGTGGAACAACAATTATACTTACATCTCTGTCGATCATGTTACTTGCTGGTTTTTTAGTAACACGAATTACTAAAGCATTAAAATTACCTAATGTGAGTGGATTTATTATAGCGGGAATTTTAATAGGACCATACTGCTTTAATTTAATACCTCAAAATACAATTGAAAATGCGAGTTTTATAGGAGATATTGCCTTAGCATTTATCGCATTTAATGTTGGGAAATTTTTAAGAAAGGAAATCTTTAAAGAATCTGGTGCAAGGTCAATAATCATTACCTTATTTGAATCACTTATTCCCGGTATTTTAATTACAATACTTACTCGTTATTTATTTAAATTTGATTGGAGCTTTTCATTATTGCTGGGGGCAATTGCTACAGCAACAGCACCTGCTAGTACAATTATGACAATAAATCAATATGAAGCTAAAGGAAAATTTGTTAATACTTTATTGCAAGTTGTTGCTTTGGATGATGTAGTATGTTTAGTTATATTTAGTGTTATAGTTGCTGTTATAAATGCAAGCAGGGTTGGTGAAATTACATCATTTGATGTACTCCTACCGATAATTTATAATATAATTGCTTTAATAATAGGTTTTTTTAGTGGAATAGTATTAAGTAAATTACTTACACCTAATAGAAGTAGTGATAATAGACTAATATTAGTAATAGCACTATTATTAGCAATTTCTGGCATATGTACAATTTTTGATATATCTCCATTATTGGCATGTATGGTTTTTGGGGCAACCTATATTAACACAACCCATGATAAAAAATTGTATGCACAAATAAATAACTTTACACCACCGGTTTTATCGTTATTTTTTGTCTTATCAGGTATAAAATTAGATATTGCAGCTCTTTTTACCTTAGGAATTGTTGGGGTTGCTTATTTCTTAATTAGAATTATCGGAAAATATATAGGTGCCTATATAGGCTGTATAGTTACCGATATGGAAAAACCTATTCGTAAGTATTTAGGTTTAGCCTTGGTACCACAGGCGGGAGTAGCTATAGGGTTAGCATTTATAGGGCAGCGGATACTTCCACCGGATGTTGGTAATCGAATGATGACAATTATATTGGCATCGTCAGTCCTGTATGAATTAGTTGGACCACTTTCTGCTAAATTGGCATTGATTTATTCTGGAGCAATACCGGAAGAGAACCTTAATATTAAAAAATTAGAAAAGGAAAAAAATAAAAAGAGTAAGGTTGATAGTCCTATAATAGCAACCCCACCTTCAACAACTTAGGAAATGAAATAATATTATAGATAATTATTGATAA
>CAZRSG010000038.1:0-1904 GCA_964602705.1 uncultured Oscillospiraceae bacterium | reverse complement strand
GATAAATTTAAAAATAAACTTTTTTAGAAATAAGCAGCGGGAATATTTGCTGCTTTATTTTTTATTTAAATATAAAAAACATTTAAATAAAAATTTGTAGTAAGAAAGAAAAATTTATGGTAAGATAATATATAAATAAAAATATATGAATAAGTTTTTAAAAATATTTAACAACTAATAAGGCATTTAAAGCAGAATAAATATTCCAATATATAAAATAGGGGTGATTTAGTGAAAAAGGTAATACACTTGATAGACAAATATAAGTTTTATGCTATACTTAGTCCTATTCTTATGGTTTTAGAAGTTTTATCAGATATTATTATTCCTTATCTTATGTCACGTATTGTGGATATAGGAATTGCAAATAGGGATATCAGTTATATTGTTAACATTGGAACTTTAATGATTACATCAGCATTAGTAGCTATATTATTTGGAGTTTTAAGTGCACATAGTGCGGCAAAAGCAGGATATGGATTTGCCTCAGAAATACGAGAGGCAACATTTAAAAAAATTCAAACATTTTCATTTGCAAATCTTGATAATTTTACAGTTTCATCTTTGATTACAAGATTAACCAATGATTGTAACACTATCGGACAAGTAACTATGATGAGCCTTAGGATGGCTATAAGGGCACCTTCTATGCTTCTATTTGCACTTATTATGGCCTTTAAAATAAATTCATCATTGGCAAAGGTATTTATGATAGTAATCCCTGTTACAGCTTTTGTAGCAGTTATTGGATTAAGCAAAGCACGTCCCTTATTTATAAAGCTGCAAAGTAAGGTTGATAAAGTTAATAAGGTAATTCAAGAGAACTTAATTGGCATAAGGGTAGTAAAATCATTTAATAGGCAAAAACATGAAGAAGATAAATTTAAAGAAAAAAATGATTCCTTAAGAAATACTGCATTAAAAGCAATATCATTAGTAATATGGCTTATGCCGATTTTAAATTTAATAATATACTCTACAATAATAGCTGTCTTGTGGTATGGCGGCCAGCAAATAGTTATGGGAACATTGGGTGGTGGTGAATTAATATCCTTCATTACATATATAACTCAAATTATGATATCACTTATGATGATATCAATATTTTTTATGCAATATTTGCGGGGTTCAGCTTCCTTGCAGAGGATTGTAGAGGTATTGAATACAGAAACAGAAATTAAGAATCCTGTGCAAGCAGTAACAGAATTAAAGGATGGTTCAGTTAGCTTTGAAAATGTATGTTTTAAATATCCTCAAAGTTCAGAAAAAACTTTGAAAAATATCAATCTGGATATTAAATCCGGTGAAATATTAGGGATAATAGGATCTACCGGGTCTTCAAAATCCACCTTAGTACAGCTTATACCCAGGTTATATGATGTAACAAAAGGAACAATTTATGTTGGTGGTGTTAATGTAAAAGAGTATGATATTAAATCTTTACGTGACCAGGTTGCATTTGTATTACAAAAAAATACCTTGTTCTCAGGGACTATACGTGAAAATATGAAATGGGGTAATAAAAATGCTAAGGACAGTGAAATTATAAGCGTTTTAAAATATGCACAAGCCTGGGAATTTGTTTCAAAGTTTGGGGATGGATTAGATCATAAAGTTGAGCAAGGTGGGGAAAATTTTTCGGGTGGGCAGAAACAAAGATTAACTATAGCAAGGGCTTTATTGAAAGCACCTAAAATAATAATCCTTGATGATTCAACAAGTGCTGTTGACATGACTACAGATGCCAATATTCAAAGGACATTAAAAGAAAAACTTGGAGATATAACAACAATAATAATAGCACAAAGGGTTTCTTCTATAAAACATGCTGATAGAATTTTAGTTTTGCATGAAGGAGAAATAGAATCAATAGGCTCACATGATGATTTAATAGAAAGCTCACC
>CAZRSG010000037.1:12356-15734 GCA_964602705.1 uncultured Oscillospiraceae bacterium | reverse complement strand
CATATAAAAGGATGAGAATCATTTCGTTCTGCTGATAGTAAGGGTATATTTGCTAATTCCAGCATATTTAAAATATTACTATAACTCATTTCGTATTGTAAAGTAAAACCTAAAAAATCAAAATTTTTTATACTGTCTCCACTTTCCATTGAAAATAAGGGGATATTGCTTGTCCTCATTTCCTCTTCCATATCTACCCACGGGGCAAATACACGTTCACAATATGTGTCCTGCCTCTTATTTAGCAAATGATATATTATCTTCATCCCTAAATGTGACATTCCAACTTCATATATATCCGGAAAACAAAAACCAAATCTTATTTGTACATTAGAAATATCCTTATGAATACTATTCCATTCATTCCCTATATACCTTGTTGGCTTTTGTACCCTGCTTAATATTTTATCATTTATCATCTGCTTTATATATAACTCCTTTTATTTAAAATAATATTGGTATTAATACTTTACACTTGAATCTAAATGCTGTCAACTGCTTTTAATACATTGTGTATTGTCGCACCACTACCAAGTGATAATAGACCCTTGATAATTTGTGTCTCTGTAAGTATACCTATAATTCTCATCTTTTCATCAATTACAATTATAAGGTAAAAATAATTATAAGTTAGCAATCTTATTATTTCTTGTGCAGGTGTGTCGTACATAGCTACAATATTTTTTGCTTTAAATATTTTCTTATGTATTACTTTTTTTTTATAGTTAATAATATCATACATTGCTAATAAGTTATTATTAGATATTTCCTTTGATAAGTTATATATTAAAAATAATGAGATTAATATTAATGAATAATTTAACTTTGTAATATATAAGAGATAAACACCCGAAACAAGTAAAATAATACTTGTAATTGCAGTTATCTTTTTCATAATTTTGAATGATTTAATAAAACCTATTTTAATTGTAAAAATTGATTTTAAGACTCTGCCCCCATCTAATGGAAGTATAGGAACAATATTTATTAGCCCAATTAAAATATTAGCTAAAATAAAAAAGCTCATATTATCAGAATTTAAATGGAAATATGATTTTAAGATAAGTGCTATAGTTAACATAAGTAAGTTTGAAAATGGACCTGCTATAGCTATAAGAATTTCATGAATGGGATTGCCTATTCGATTATCCTTTATTTTAAGGCTTATACCAAAAGGGAGAATTGATATGCCCTTTATTTTTATTTTAAGCCTATAAGCCATCATTAAATGAAATAATTCATGTATCATTGCAACTATATAAATAAGTAATGTAATTTGAAAGTTCTTAGTAAAGTGGGCAATAATAAATATAAGTAAAACTAAGGGGTGAATATAGAAAAAACTATTCAATTATATAACACCTCGCCCCCTGCTATTATTTATTCAGTTGGTAAACTAATATAATGCATAGGATTTAAAACTTTATCGCCCTTCCATAATTCAAAATGTAAATGGGGACCGGAAGTTAATCCTGATTCACCCACCCTTGCAATTGTTTCCTGCATTTTTATTTTGTCACCCTTTTTTACCACTATCTCACTACAATGGGCATAAAATGAATAAACATCGTCATTATGTTTTATTTTAACATATGCCCCATAAACGTCATCCCTATCTACTTCAAATACCTCTCCATCTATAGCTGCACCAATATCTTCCCCTGTTTCCCCATTAATATCTACCCCATAATGAAAGAGTTCTTTTTTATTTAATGGATGTATACGCATTCCAAAATTAGATGTAATAAGTCCATTTAATGGTGGAACTACCGTTTGATAAATTTCTATTGTTTCATTTTCTATTTCATTAGGTTTGTTATCTCGAACTTGTAAATCTGTATCTTCAAATGTTTCTATAGGGTTTATTTTCTCATCATTTTCCTGTGATTGTAATGCTTCTTCCCCACCAGCCTTAAATACAGGAATGTTAGGTTTTTTAAATAAGCCCACCTTCTGATTAAATCTTTCATATAACTTATTAATATTTGTAGTATTAGTAATAGTATCCTTAATCCAGCCTGCAATATTGTTTGTAACCGGTATATTAATATTTTTAATAGCAAAGATTATAGCAAAGATTATAAAACATGAGAGCATTTGTTTTAAAATATTACTTCTATGATTATCCTTTATAGGCTTAATAGTTCTTTTGCTTCTTGCATAATTTGTTCTTGGATTGTATCTTCTTCTGTATACATCATCCATATATGTACCGCCTCCCAACTTATTAATATTATATTAGGCCATACATATAAATATTACTTATATCATCCATTAATTATAAAAAATCATAAACACCCATATTATAAGTGTTTATGATTTTTAGGATTAACTATATCTCTCCAACCAAGGTCCCCTCGCTCAAGACCCCTTACTAATACCTCCGCTGTTGCTATATTTGTTGCTAAAGGTATATTATGAACATCACATAGCCTTAATAAGGCTGATACATCTGGTTCATGTGGTTGTGCCGTAAGTGGATCCCTGAAAAATAATACTAAATCTATTTCATTATAGGCAATCCTGGCACCAATCTGTTGATCTCCACCCTGAGGTCCTGATAAAAATCTATGAATTTTTAAACCTGTCGCTTCAATTATTAAACCTCCGGTAGTTCCGGTTGCTACCAAATTATGGGGTTCAAGAATTCCCTTATAGGCAATACAAAATTGTATCATTAGCTCCTTTTTTTTATCATGGGCAATTAATGCTATATTCAACATATCGCCTCCTTACTTTAATAGGATATTTATAGTTATTATATTATATTTTATTTATTAATTATTAGAAAGGCTAAAATTTATTTACCACTTTCTATCATTTTCTTTATAGGAATATTTGCTATTAGTGCAGGCACCATTCTATCGCCATCATCACTTTTTGTTTTTGTTAACTGAATGTCCAACTCATCCTGCTGTATTTCCATATAATTAGATATAACAGCCATAATATCACTTTTGAGCATTTCTAAAAATTGTGGGGAAACATTAGCCCTATCATGTACAAGAACCAACTTAAGCCTTTCCCGAGCGATATCTTTTGATTTATTACCACTTTTAAAAAACTTTCTCCAATTTAACAACTTTCCCCCTCCTTTATTTTACAACTAATTTACAACCCCAAATAACTTCTTTAATCGTTTTACAAATACATTACCTGTATTTAAATCCATAATTGGAACGTACCTATCTAATACCCTATTTGCTATATTTCTATATGCTTGTCCTGCTTGTGATTTCATGTCTGCAACTGCCGGCTCACCCCTATTAGTAGAAACTATTATGGTTTCATCATCAGGAACTACGCCAATAAGATCAACAGCAAGTATTTCTATAATATCATCAATATTCATCATATCGCCTTTTCTAACCATATCTA
>CAZRSG010000037.1:0-12346 GCA_964602705.1 uncultured Oscillospiraceae bacterium | reverse complement strand
AATCCAATAATCCTATCTGCATCCCGTACAGCAGATACTTCAGGGGTAGTTACTACTATAGCCCTATCTGCACCGATAACAGCATTTTTAAATCCTTGTTCAATACCTGCAGGGCAATCTATTATTATGTAATCAAATTCTTCTTTAAGTTGATTACATAATTCTAACATTTGTTCCGGGCTAACAGCATCTTTATCCTTAGTTTGTGCTGCTGCAATAATGTATAAATCATCAAATCTTTTATCTTTTATTAGTGCTTGCTTAAGTCTGCATCTCTTTTCTATTACATCTACTAAATCATACACTATTCTATTTTCCAAACCCATAACAACATCAAGATTTCTTAATCCTATATCTGTATCTAATAATACAGTTTTTTTCCCCTCCATGGCTAACCCTGTTCCTATGTTAGCTGTACTGGTAGTTTTGCCTACACCACCCTTACCTGATGTAACAACAATAACCTCTCCCATACAAATCCCTCCTATTTTTAAAAATTTATCAACGGCTTATTTTATAATTAAGAAATACTTCTTCTTAATTTCTTTTTACTTATATTTGCTTGTTTAATTTATATTATAACTATAACATAAGAAAGTAAATACGTCTATATAATCTTAGCCTGAGTTCTAATGAGTTACCATTACTCTCTTTATGCTATTTTCATTATCGGTTCATGCCTAATTTAGGTAAATAAAAAACTTTTGTTATTAAATATTTTTTGATAAATATGAATCTATATATATCATATTATCTTTAATATATGCTATTTCAGGTCTTATTTCTTTTGAGGGCATATATTCGTCCGGTCGGCGTGAAATTACATTAGCAATTCTTAATTGTGTTGCATATAAATTAATTGCTGCAATTATTGCATCTGTATTTCCACTATAACCGGCATGTACAATTCCCCTTAAAGAACCCATAACAACGATATTTTCTTCTGCTATTAACTGTGCACCCGGATTAACATCACCAATTATAATTAAGTCTCCATCTGATTTTATAAGTTGACCTGACCTTACCGTACCCCTGTAAAATTTTGTAGTATTTGGATTAATATTATTAATTTCTATTTTATCTGTTTTCCTAATTTCTTTTTCAAAGGTGATATTTACTTCATTTCCTATAATATTATAGATTATATCAGTTACATCTTGCTTTTCATCAGTATCTAATTCACGTCCCCTAACTCTTATATCTATCTTAGAACCATCAAAAAACCCTTGTGCCGTCATAAACTTATCAATTAAGTTCTGTTTTATTTCTTCAAAATCTTTATCTTCATCTAAAAGTATTATTATGCCTTCATTACTTCCTTTTAATATAACAGGCTCAATATTCATATATCTCTTACCCCCAATCTTTTATTATATAATTTTTATATAAAACCTCATTCCACTAATCGGTTAGTAGGAAAATCATAGTTTTGTTGTTTTTTCCCTATATCAAGATAGTCTGTAAAGATTTCTTTTATTATTGGTGCAGTATTACCACCGCTACCCCCATGCTCTATAATTGCTGCTACTGCAATTTGTGGCTTATCATAGGGTGCAAACCCAACAAAGATACCATCACTTGTACCCCTGCTTACTTCCGCAGTTCCGGTCTTGCCCGCAACTTCTATAGGAAAGTTTAAAAATACATGGCTGGCTGTTCCGTCTTCTTGTGTAACTGATTTCATTCCTTCTAATACAGCCTTAAGATTTTCTTCCTTTAAGTTAATTTTATTTATTGTTTCCGGTTCTGTTTGTCTTACCATTTTGCCTTCATCATAGGTTTTAACATGTTTTATTAAATACGGCCGGTATCTATTACCCCCATTAGCCAATGTAGCAACATAGTTTGCTAATTGCAAGGGTGTAAATATATGCATCTGACCTATAGCTGCACTTAATGTTTCTCCCGGCCACCATTGTTCTTTCGAAACTGTACTTTTATATTCCGGTGAAGCAAATATTCCCTTAGATTCAGCAGGTAGTTCTATACCTGTGTATTCACCCAGACCAAATTGTTTACCATAGCTCAATAAGTTTTCTATTTTTAACCTTCTACCTACATCATAGAAAAAATAATTGCAAGAGTCTCTTATAGCTTCAGAAACATTAATGTTTCCATGGGTGCGGTACCCATATCTTGGGCTATAAATCCAGCATCTTGGTCCATCATATTGATAATATCTATAAACACCTTGATCCTTTATTCTTGTATCTTTATTAATTATATTTTCTTCTAAAGCTGCAATAGCTGTAAGCATCTTAAATGTAGAAGCCGGAGCGTATGCACCGCTTATAGCCCTATTCAACATCGGTTTTAATGGATCCTTATAAAGATTATTATACTCTTCTTTAAAATTTTTAGGATTATATGTTGGGTATGTTGCCATAGCAAGCACTTCTCCTGTATTAACATCAATTACAACTACGGCACCACTATCTGCATCTTGCCCTTGTTTGGTTATTCTACCTTTTAACCTGATATCTTCAATTGTTCTTTTAAGTGCTTCTTCTGCCACCTTTTGCAGTTCTATATCTATTGTTAAAATCACGTTATTACCCGGTATATATGGCTTAGCATTAACTACTTGTATTAACTTACCATCTATGTTCTGCTCTATACTTTTTGTCCCATCTTTTCCTTTTAAGTCTTTTTCCGCAACCTTTTCTATTCCATCTTTACCTATTATATCATTCATCCCGTAGCCCTTGTTTTTCAAGACCTCATATTCATCCTTATATATAATATCTGTTCTTCCTAATATATGTGCTGCTAACTCATCATAAACGTAGTTTCTTGTGTATTCGGTTACAATATTTACACCCGGAAAGTCAAAATGCCTTTCTTCTATTTGCATAACTGTATCTAAATTTATATCACTGGCTATAGTAAATGGGGTATTAACTCCAAAACCCCTTACATCCATTTCATAACGAATACCTATATTTTTTCTTGTGTCTATATCATTATATTTTTTAGATATACCATATTTCTTTTTTAGTATTTCAATGGTTTCTATAGGTGTATATTCTGCAGGAATATCTCTGGTCTTTTTCCAATTTAGCTCCCTATCCTTTTTACTTAACTTTTCTGATTCTGAAAATGTAAACTCAAAAGGCGGGTAGGAAATTGGTAAAGTATCAGTATAAAATTCTTCATTTTCTTCTAAAAGTTTTATTAATTCTAAAATCGTATTATTAAATTGTTCTTCTGATATATTTGACTTGAAAATTTGCACGGAAAAGCCCATTTTATTAACAAGCAAGGGCCTGCCATACCTATCAAAAATTTCACCCCTTGGGGCTGCAGCAGGTATTAATCTCCGTAATCGCTGTTGTGATAATTCCATATACTCTTCACCTTTTACAATTTGTAATTGCAAAAGCTTGTATGTATATATGAAACTAATTAATAAGGCTATTATTATTATTATAGAATACCTATCTTTTATTTTATCCCAAGTCATTTTGACCAACACCCTTATCTAATATCTATATTTGCCTATTGCCTTTTCATTTTTATCCAAACAATTGTTAACTTTTATTATAAGACTATAAATAGGTATGGATAATATTGCATTATAAATAGATTGGAGTAAAATGATATGGCTTAATGCATACATCATTCTTGTTTCACCCCAAATAAAATAATTTAAAATATAAAAAATTAATTCATAAGAAAATGTAAAAGTAAAGGTAAAAAAAATTGTGACTATGTAACTATCCTTAAAAAACTTTTCTTTGGTATTCCCAACTAAAAGTCCGGTATACATGCCTAATAATGTATGTAAACCTATCATTTTACCGGTCAGTATATCTAAAAGTAAACCTGCAAAAAAACCAATTACTCCTGCTTCCATATACTCTCGTGATAATGAAAAGGATATAATCATGATTAAAATCATATTTGGTTTAATACCTAATATAGATATGTATTGAACTAATGTGGCTTGAATTATTGAAACCAAAATAAGAGTTATAGTTATTATAAGAAACCTCATTTTAAATTTCCCAACCTTTCACCTTAGTCTTTATTTCTTTTTTAAAATTCTATAAAAAAGGAGTCACACTATTACCAATCACTTTTTAGTGATTGGTAATTAAACTTTACTTTACCACAAATACATATTCTAAGCTTTTAAAATCAACAGCAGGCTCTATTGAAGCAATCTTTGATACTTGATCTGATTCTTCCCTTATATCTTTTATCTTACCTATAAATAAACCCTTGGGATATATACCTCCTAAACCGGAAGTTTCTACAGCATCACCGGCAACAACATCAGCGTCTTTATTTAAGTAAATCATTTTACATAGTCCCTCTTTTTGAAATAATAAATCACCCTTTACCATTCCAAAGTCTCGTGTCCTCGTTATAATAGCCGCTACGGCACTATTGCTATCTATAACTGATATTACTTTTGCACTGTTTTTACTTATTTCAAAAATATGCCCGACTAAGCCTTTTTCTGTTATCACCGTATCATTTTTGTTTATATTATCTGCAATACCTTTATCAATAGTAAATATATCGAACCAATTATTTGATTGTTTAGATATTACTTGAGCACCTATCATTTCTAAATCATCTAATTCATATTTTAAATCTAACATTTTTCTAAATCTATCGTTTTCCTCTTTTAAATTTTGTAGCTTTCTATTCTCTTCCTTAAATTTTTCTATCTCCAAGATTAGGCTTTCGTTTTGTTTTTTTATTGTTTTTATTTCTTTAAGAAATTGAAAAAAGTCACTTATATTTTTACCAGTATTGAAAAAAACCTTTTGAACAGGCGAAAGAACTGTTGCAACTATATCTTCAACAAATGTAGTTTTATTCCTGTTCCCGTTTGAAACAATCATTACTACAAATATTAATATTGTAACAGTAAATATAATTATCATATATTTGTTTTTAAAGAAATATGACATATATAATCACCTACTATTTATTTAATCTTGGTTTAATCAATACTTTTCGCAAGGTATTAATCTCATCTAAGACTTTCCCTGTCCCTAAGACTACACAATCTAAAGGGTTATTAGCAATATTAACAGGCATTCCCGTCTCCCGGGTTATTAACTTATCAAGACCTTGTAATAAGGCACCGCCTCCTGTAAGCATTATACCCCTATCCATTATATCTGAAGCCAGTTCCGGGGGTGTTTTTTCTAAGGTATATTTAATAGCATCTATAATTGCATTTACCGGCTCTTTTAAAGCTTCTGATATCTCCATTGAAGTTAAGGTCATATGTTTAGGTAGTCCACTTATTAAATCTCTGCCCCTTACTTCTAATCTTTCTTCTTTTTCTGTAATATATGCGGAGCCTATTTTTATTTTTATTTCTTCGGATGTTCGTTCACCGATAGCCAAATTATATTCTTTTTTAACATAGCTTATTATGGACTCATCAAACTCATCTCCGGCAATTCTAAGAGATTTACTTGTTACTATTCCCCCCAATGAAATGACTGCAACTTCACTTGTACCACCACCTACATCAACTACCATACTCCCGGTAGGCTCACCTACCGGTAATTCTGCACCAATTGCTGCAGCCATTGGTTCTTCTATTAAGAAAACAGCCCGGGCCCCTCCTTGTATTGCTGCTTCTTCAACTGCCCTTTTTTCCACTTCTGTAACACCGGATGGTACACATATAACTACTCGAGGTTTAAATAATTTATTAGACCCCATAGCCTTTTTTATAAAATGCTTTAACATACTTTGAGTAATATTAAAATCAGCGATAACACCATCTTTCATAGGACGTATTGCTGAGATATTTCCCGGTGTTCTGCCTATCATTCTTTTAGCTTCGTCCCCAACTGCTAAAACTGTACCTGTATTAGTGTTCATTGCTACTACAGATGGTTCCCTAATTACAATTTCTTTATTTTTAACGTGCACTAATGTATTTGCTGTTCCTAAGTCTATTCCTATATCTTTTGAAAATATTGACATATATTTACTCCCTTCGCTTTCTATAAATTTTAATACATGGTGTTTTTAAATGAGGCCTTTTTCTTTTAAGCTAATATAATTACCATCTCCTATAATAATATGGTCTAAAACATCTATTCCCAGTATCTTACCTGCCTCTACAAGCCTATTAGTAATATCCACATCCTGCTTACTCGGAGACGGGTCTCCGCTCGGATGGTTATGTACCAATATTATTGATGCACATTTATTTCTAATAGGTTTACAAAAAACATCCCGAGGGTGTACAATAGCTGAATTTAAGGTTCCTATTGCTATAGCCTCTTTTTTTAAAACATGATTTTTAGTATTTAGCATAATAATATTAAAGTGTTCTTGTTTTAAATACCTCATATCTTCCATAACAAGCATACTTACATCACAAGGTGACGTAATAGTTATTTTATTAGTATTTCTATATATAGCCATTCGTTTCCCTAATTCAAATACTGCCTTCAATTGAATGGCTTTTACTCGACCTATCCCCTTAATTGCTTTTAATTCATCAAGTGTAATATCATGCATAAATGCCATTCCATTATCGTCTGAATATTTCTTTAGTATCTTTTGTGCTACTTCAACTGATGTTTCTGTTTTTGTACCTGTTCTAATTATTATTGCCATTAGTTCAGCACTTGATAACATTTCAGGACCATAAAGTTCCAGCTTTTCGTATGGTCTTTCTTCTTTCGGTAGGTCTTTTATTCTTAATCTATACTTTTCCTCCCCCAATATGGCACCCCCATTTTATTTTATAATATTAACCCTTAAATGTTTAACTGTTAACTTGGCAATTAGGCCAATAAAATAACCTGTAAAGGTCCCTACAATTAGTAAGACCGGCAAATATATAATAATATTTATATTACTTAATATTAAGCTTGCCATTAATACCTGGCCTATATTATGTGCGGAAGAACCTAAAACACTTACTCCTATAAGGCTTAATTTAGGTGATAGGTATTTAAAAGAATACCACATTATTGTTGTACTAAATAATGCACCGCTTAAACTATAAGGTATCGACGATACTGCCCCTGTTAAAATTCCACCTAAAACCGGTCTGATAATAGCCAAGGCAAGCCCAACAATAGGTCCGTAAATAACCAAAGTTATAAGCGAAACTATATTAGCTAATCCTATTCTTGCACCTGGCAAACTACCCGGTATTGGTATATATGATTCAATTATATGTAAAACAAGTCCTATTGATATTAATATTGCAAGGTAAACATTTTTAAATATCTTTTGCATCTTTTCCACTATCCATTTTCACATTTTAATAAACAACACCATCAACTTCATTGTTTTTACCAATTATCCTTATAAGAACTTTATTGGGTAAACATACAAGCATTTGATTGGTTTTACTTATCCAGCCAGCCTTTACATCTAATTTGTCGGGACAGCTCGCTTCTATAACCCTAACTTTTTTATTATTTATTTCTACCTTATTATATCCATATTGAGTTTTTATTTCAATGTATTCTATCGAACTTATATCATTAAAATTATATTTAGCATATTCTTCACCATTCACTTCAATAAGTACTCCCTTTGCACTATCATTATATATAAAAAAATTAATGGTTAACATTCCTAATAAGGCAATTATAATAGTGATAATAATAACAATTTTATCTCCTAAAGTCATTATACACTCCTCACCCTTCTGAATTAACTATTTCCCAGTAGAACCTAAGCCGCCTATTCCCCTCTCGGTTGGTGAAAGTTCATCTACAAGTGTTAATTTAGCCAAAACTATTGGTGTAAATATCATTTGAGCAACCCTATCACCGGGATTTATAGTATAGGGTTTATCAGACAAGTTTATAAGCCCACAAATAATTTCACCTGTATAGTCACTATCTATAACACCAACTCCATTAGCCAATGTTATACCATGTTTTATAGCGAGGCCACTACGTGCATAAATCAGTGCAAGATATTGATTATCGGGTAATTGTATGGCTATTCCTGTTGGTATATTAATTTTTTGCCCGGGATTTAAAACAAGGGGCATATTTATACAAGCAGATAAATCCATTCCACCTGCCCCCTTACTTGCATAAAAAGGTTCTTTTATAGTATCTCCTATTTTGTCTGATATATATTTAATTTTAACATCTAATTTATTTTGCATAATAACTATCACTCTACCCCTCTATAAAAATGGCCTTTTGTAACTCCTTCTGCTTTAACCCAATCAATTATATTTTTATGTTTATCCTCTATTGTTTTATAGCCTGTCATTAAAAAGTCCTTATATAAGTTGGTTATTGCACCACACCTATTAGGTTCTTCCTTGGTGAATAATAATCTAATATAACTTATCTTTCCTATCGGCAATTCAGTTAATTCTTTGATTACAAAAAGGGTTTTTGAGTTAAGAACTTCAGCCCTACATGTTAATGGGTTACTTATAATAGGAAAAAAGATATTCTTTCTGTCGACTAAGCCATAATTTGAATTATAACATTTTTGCCGGCAGGTATCTTTTCCATCTATTTGTTTATACCGGCTTCCAATGGGACAATTTTCTAATATCATTAAGGGTAGCCTGCCATATACTATCACTTCTTTTTCAATATTTGAAAGTTCGTTCATATCCTTTATTTGACCTAAATTAAGCTCCGGTGATAAGGTTATACTATTTAAGCCTAATTCTTGAGCAAGCTTAAGAGATATAGAATTATAAAGATTAAGACCAAAGTCACCATGTATTTTTATTCGAGTATCTTTAAACAATCGAATATGCCCTATATTGCCAATCATAATACCTGTGAAAATATCTTGATTTATTATCTCAAATAGTCCCTTATATATTTTAATATCATCGTCTGTAAATATTCTTGGTATAATGCAAAAAGTTTCTATGCCTTTATTAAAACATTTATTAATTAAATCTAAAGCCTTCTGTAAATTAGATTGGTTTAGGAATATATCTGCAGGAATATAAATTCTTTCAAGCTCATAATCTATTAGTCTTGCAAATTGCATAATATTACTTACTTGTACACTTAATTTAGCTTTATTATCTTCACTACTGCTATAGGCCTTAACCGTATTGTCAGTTTTTACATAAGTATTAATTACATCCATTTCAAGATTATTATCTACCTGCACCTGTGCTTGCTTTCTTGCAGGATATTTAGTAGCCCTTTTAGATTCTATAACTTCAATAGCCTTCCGTCTAACCTTATTTATTTCATTTACAGGAATAAACAAACCCGGTTTTATATCTATTTCCAAACTTTTAAATTCATATGGGGTTCCACCTAATTTACTTAACTGTCTTTTAACATCTTCTTTTGTTAGATTTTTAATGATTGCCTTCTCAACTAATTTTTCACCCCTATATTCAGCAAAGTTGTTATCATTATCCCAAATATTAATATGTATGGCTTGTCCTAATTCAACTTTACAATTACCATAAATAGATATTTTTTTATTATCATGATTGTTTATATATGTATCTTGGGCTCTTTTAATAAGATTATATGATGAGGTTTTATATACCTTATCTGCTGGTCTTATATCACCTTTAATGTTGATTTTTATGGTATCTCCTTTTAAAGCAGAGTCTTTTATAAGACCTTTTAGTTTGATTTTTTCTATAAGACTACCATAACTTTTCCCATTACTTGCCCTTATTTCAATTCCATCACCTTTGTTTAAATCTTTTATTAAGTTAATGGTTGCCCTATTAGTCCCCTTGTCAAAATTTGAAACATTTCCTATATAAACACCCCAATTATTAGGTTTATCATAACTTATCATATTCTCTTTTTTATTTTTATCAAAATAAGCTGATGTAAAACCATCTCTATTAAAAATTTGTAATAAATTATTATAGTCCTCTTCTAATACAGGTTGGGTTTTATCTAAATATCGCCTATAAATTTCTGTTACAATTGCCACATATTCGGGACGTTTCATTCTACCTTCAATCTTTAAAGAGTTAATACCCAAGTTTTTAAGTATGTTAATATGGTTAATCAAGCACAAATCCTTAAGACTAAGCATATGGGCTTTTTCCATATTTTCATTTTCCTTATTTAAGTTGGTATTAATAAGATTAAGGCTATCAGAATTGTAAAAGTTTGGACCAATATCAATTAGGCTATAGGGTAACCTACAGGGTTGGGCACACCTACCCCTATTACCACTTCTTCCGCCTATTAAACTGCTCATAAGGCATTGACCGGAATATGAACTGCATAAGGCACCATGAGCAAAAACTTCTATTTCAATATTTGTATTATTGCTTATTTGACGTATTTGCTCCATGTTCAATTCACGGCCTAAAACAACCCTTTTAAAACCCATATCTTCAAGAACTTTGACACCTTCTATGTTGTGGATTGTCATTTGTGTACTTGCATGTAGTTTAAGATCCGGGACAATTTTTTTAATAAGTTTTGCAACCCCTATATCTTGAACAATTACTGCATCTATACCAATATTATATATATAAATAATATAATTTGGCAACTGCTCTATTTCCTTATCATTTAAAAGAGTGTTAATTGTAAGATATACTTTTACATCCCTAATATGACAATACCTAACTGCATCTTTTAATTCTTGTTCAGTAAAATTTCCTGCATATTGGCGGGCACTAAATAGCTTTCCGCCCAAATAGACAGCATCGGCACCATTTTGGACAGCTGCTACAAGCGAATCCCAATTCCCTGCAGGTGATAATAGCTCTAAATTACTATACACATATTCACTTCCCTGTCTTATCAGTGTTTGTATCAAAAGTATTAATAAAACTACTTAGTTCTGTTTCTTTTTTTGCAAGTGCAATTTGTAATTGCTGAACTTTTTCAGACAATTTTATATTTTCAATTTTACCTTTGCTAAGTTCAGAATTAAGCTTGTTTGTTTCTTTAATATATTGTTGCACTTGTTCCCTAAGGTTATCCTCTGAAGCAAGACTTTTATAGTAATCATCTGCAATATTCACAGCTGTAAGAACTGCAGCCATAGCAGTGCTTAGTCTACTATTTTGCTCCATGATTTTATGCATTGTTTTATCAACTTTTAATGCAACTTTTTGAATATGCTCCTCAGTCTCAGAGCCAACTATTGTGTAATCTTTACCATTAATTCTAACTTCCACTTTGTTTTTTGATGCCATAAAGTTCTCTCCTCTGTCATGCCATCATAATATTTTAAGCAATTAAATTGTATTAAAATTATACATTTATTATATGCTTTAATAGTATTATACTATATTGTATAAAAAAATGATAGATTTTTTTGTAATCTTGTAACTTTTTGTCGGCAAATAAAATTGTAGACAATTTTAAAAATAGGTGTATAATTATATTTGAAATATATTTAAATAATGCAATGTTAAAGGCAGAGTAGATGTATGTGCGTTAAGTGCCTGTTGGACGGGAAGTTGCCACTGGACGAAAAGTCACAAAAGATTTGCGGTACATATGTCGCATTCCGCTGCCACAAAAAAGCACACATTCTCTTTTTTGTGGTCTATTGCCATTAAAAAAGAGGGGAGGTGCTTTTTATTATGAAAAAAACACGTGTTTTGGTCTTGATTGGGCTTTTAATTGCTTTAGATGTTATTCTTGCAAGGTTTTTATCCATTCAATTACCTAATGTCAGAATAGGCTTTGGATTTTTACCTGTAGCCTTTTCTGCTATCTTATTTGGACCTATTATAGGCGGGATTTCAGCTGCCTTAGGGGACTTTATAGGAATGATGATATTTCCTGTTGGTGGTGCTTATTTTCCCGGCCTTACCTTTAGTCAATTCCTAACCGGAATTGTATACGGATTATTGTTATATAATAAAACTAAGACAGTTAGCCGTATTACTATTAGTGTATTAATTGTTACACTTATAATTAATTTAGGCCTAAATACCTTTTGGTTATCAATTATAAGGAATAATCCTTTTCTTGTAATACTATTAGAAAGATTATTAAAAGAGTTTGTTATGTTTCCCATACAGATATTTTTAATACATTATTTATGGAAGTATGTTGGATTCTATATAGATTCGTCCTTAATAGGCAAATCTAACTAATAATAAAAAAGTGGGGGCTGAATGGTACTTTACCATAGGGATTTATGGTTCTAAAAAAATTCGGCATAGTCGGTTTAGACATCGGCTATGCCGTTTTGCTTTCTGTATTAGGAATATCTATAGCACCAATGCAGTTATAGTATATCCTTATTTTCTGTTGTCTTTTACCATTAACTTTCTCGGCTTTAAAGACGATTATCTTGTTCACAAATTCCCTAATAATTTCAGCATCTAGCTTTTTAATCTCGGTATATTTTTTTACTAGCTTTAGAAAATTGTCTGTATTCAAAGCTTGGTCTTTGACAGTCT
>CAZRSG010000036.1:0-16001 GCA_964602705.1 uncultured Oscillospiraceae bacterium | reverse complement strand
ATCGATATGTTACCACATATTTTATATCAATGTCAACACCTTTTTTTATCTTTTTAATGGTAAATTCGATTTGGTGGATAATTATTGAGAGATAGTTTCCTTATCTATATAAAAATTAAGGGCTAACATATTTAATAATTTCCCTTATAGTAATATTAGCATTTTCATATTCTGCTATCTTTTTCTCATCCTTTTTTTCCTTCTCTCTAATAGTTCTTTGTGCCATATATAAATCCTTTGTTGGGAAGCCTATATCCCTCATAAATTCATTGTTTTCTAAAGATATTGCATAGGTATGCTCTTCCGTTTCTTCTTCTAACTTTAATTTGACCAAAGAAGTTTCATTAATATAGGATATTTCTTTTTCAATAAGCTCATCCAAGCTTTGAAATGCCCCTTGTGTTATAGCCTTGTTAAGGTTATTTTTATCTATAAAATATATAAGTGAATCTCCCGCTGCATACTCAAGCATTATTCGTTGGTGTATTACAAAATCTTGCTCACTTACAGGCTTCTCCGGAACCACTAAAGGTAAAAACACTATTTCTACTTTATCATTGGCGTTAATATCTTTAATATGTTCAGATAAATAATCTTTTAATTGTTCTGCAACTTCATCTTTTATATAATTTTCCCCAATATACACAATGGATAAGTCCGGATCTACCCTATTAGAACAATCTTTTAGTGAAATAATCAAGACAATTGCTATAAATATACCTACTATTGTATGCCATTTATAATAATACCAATAATTTTCCCATCCTTTTTTGTCAATAATCATAGTTAATCTTCCTCCAATTTCCAACTATTCTTTCGGTTTCATCGTTGGAAATAATAATACATCCCTAATAGAATAGCTGTTTGTCAATAACATAACTAACCTGTCAATGCCAATACCTAATCCACCGGTCGGAGGCATGCCATACTCTAATGCATTAATAAAATCTTCATCCATCATATTTGCTTCTTCATCTCCGGCTTCACGTGCTTCAACCTGTTTATTAAAACGTTCTTTTTGATCTATAGGATCGTTTAATTCAGAAAATGCATTAGCAATTTCCCTTGATGTTATAAATAATTCAAATCTTTCAGTAAGTTCAGGTTCGTCTGCTTTCCTTTTAGCTAATGGTGATACTTCTACAGGATAATCGATAATGAATGTTGGCTGTATCAAATGTCTTTCAACATATTCTTCGAAAATTATATTTATTATTTCACCCCTGGATTTTTTGTCGTCAAGATCAATTTTTAAAGTCTTTGCAGTTTCTTCAGCTTCTTTATCCGTATGAATGTCATTAAAGTCTATATTAGTATATTTCTTAATTGATTCTATCATAGTCATCCTATTCCATGGTGGTGTTAAATCAATTTCCTGCCCTTGATAATCTATGACAGTAGTACCTAATACTTCTTGTGCCGCATTGGCTATTAACTGTTCAGTTAAGTCCATAATGCCATTATAGTCTGTGTATGCTTCATATAGCTCTATTGTTGTAAATTCAGGGTTATGTTTTACCGACATACCTTCATTTCTAAATATCCTACCCATTTCATATACCTTTTCCAATCCTCCAACAATAAGTCTTTTTAAATGCAATTCTGTTGCTATCCGTAGGTACATATCAAGGTTTAGAGTATTATGGTGGGTAATAAAGGGTCGTGCAGCAGCTCCACCGGGAATCAGATTTAACATCGGAGTTTCAACTTCAATATAGCCCCTACTATCTAAATATTGACGAATAGATTTAATTATTTTACTTCTTATAATAAAAGTATCTTTTACTTCAGGATTTACAATCAGGTCTACATACCTTTCCCTATATCTTAAGTCTACATCTTTTAAGCCATGCCATTTTTCCGGTAATGGTTTAAGAGATTTCGATAATAAAACTATATTTGTAACCTTTATAGATATTTCACCTTTTTTAGTGCGAAAAACCTCACCCTTAGTTCCTACAATATCACCTATGTCATATTTTTTAAAGTTGTCATAATCTTCTGCTAAGTCATTTTTACTAACATATAGCTGGATTTTTCCTTCCCTATCTTGTAAATCACAAAAAGATACTTTCCCCATGCCCCGCTTGGATATTATTCTACCTGCTATTGAAACAGGCTGCCCTTCAAGTGCTTCAAAATTGTCAATTATATTCTTGCTATTATGTGTTCTATTAAATTTAACTTCTTTAAAAGGATCTAACTGCTTTTCTTGTAATTCTTTTAACTTTTCCCTCCGGATTTTTAATATTTCATTTAATTCTACGCCTTGTGTTTCATTCCCATATTCAGCCATATGTATGCCTCCTGTTTTTGTTTGTCAAACTTATCTTATTAATTTTTTATATTTTATTTCTTATTACTAACAATAAGATTAATATTCATTATTATATATCAAATATATTTTTTTGTAAAATAAAAACCACACCCCCTAAGCCTGTTAAATTTGGTGTGGTTTAATAGTATTAATTTATTTTATAAAATAATTATATATAAATTCATTATTTATCAATTGATATTATCTTAAATTCTATTGACCCGTCCGGTACCTCTACTTGAACTGTATCGCCAACTTCTTTACCCATCAATGCTTTGCCTACAGGTGATTCATCGGAAATCTTATAGCTATTAGGATTGGCTTCCGTTGAACCCACGATTGTATATATAACCTCTTCATTGAATTCCACATCCAAAACAGTAACCTTGCAACCAATACTTACTATATCTGTATTGATATCATCATCATCTATAATAATTGCATTTTTAAGCATGTTTTCTAATTGGTTAATCCTATTCCCTACACGGGCCTGTTCATTTTTGGCTTCATCATATTCAGAGTTTTCAGATAAATCACCAAATGCTAATGCTTGTTTAATTTCTTCCGCTATTTCTTTCCGTCTCACACCCTTTAAATATTCAAGTTCACTTTCAAGTTTTTTAAGACCCTCATACGTTAGCACAATTTGCTTGCTACTAATCATTTTATGTCTCTCCTTTAAAATATAATATAATATATATACTAAGCCGCTTGGCAAAGTTATGATTCAATTTTTACTTATTATAAACAACAGTTTGTGCATTGTCAATAAGTATTCTTTTTTTTGCTTCTTTTTTTTACATTTGAACCAATTTATTAAGTCTAATTACCTCACCCATTCCCATTAAACTACTAACTTTATAAGCATTTTCCAAAAATTTTTTATTTAATTGAATATAATTTATATTTGACCCTTTGTCCCCTATTTTTAATTGCATAAATAAAACACATTCTGTTAATTCAATACTTTTTATATGACTTAAAAGCTTTGAGGCATTATATCTATATTTATGACTTATACCTATACCATCTATAATAAGGTTTGCTCCTTTTTCTTTAAGATTTGTGTTAGTAATGATTAAAGGAATTTTATCTAAGTATAGCTCATCAAAGTCATCTATTACAATCAAACATTCAATATTTTTCAATTCTTTGTCCCCATCAATTATCCTTATAATCAATCCCATTTCTTGATAGGTCTTTTCTATATATCTATATGCTGATTCTATATCATAGGTTATTAGTTTAATATATTTAAACTTACTTGATAATAATTTAATAAGTTGTTTAGATTTTTTACTTAATTTTTTTTCTGCTATTGCAATAGTTGTTTGATAAATATTTGAACCCTTAATCTTATATATAGACTTTAAAATCTCTATTATACTTGAAATAAGTAATTCTTTACCCGTAAAATTATAAAAATTCTCTTCCTTATAAATGTAATCCAATACCTGCTTATTATTTTTAAGTCCATCAGTCATTAATATATAATTTATATTCTTTTCTTTGTATTTTAAAACTATTTGTTTACATATCTTGTTAATTCTTTTATTGCTTACATTTTTCATCATTGATTTTGTAAATGGCAAATAAGCTATATATATGTTTATATTAAAACCAGGAAGATTATCTTTTTTAAATTCACACTTTTTAAAAAGTAATATTATATTTATAAATATAATATTTAATAAGCAAAAAAAACTTTTTATAATATTTGTATGTTTTGTTTTTACCACCTTATAATCATCTTTAAGTTCTAATGTTGCAATTATTCCTATAGTATTATTCAATCTATCACCCCAATAATTATACCAAATATAATTTTATTTATTCTTACTTTAATTTTATTAACTTAATAATAAAATATGATAAAAGTAATTACTCTTATAAATCTTTATTCATAGGCATATATTGTATTCAATTTCTTATTTAAAGGTTTTTTAGATAAGCTCTATTTTCCCCCTTCCTTGCATAAAATTATATATAATACAAAGAAAATATTTTAATCATTATGGAAGGATGATAATATTGCATGTAATTAACCCCGATAAAGGTAAACTTTTTGAATATGATAGGTTAAAGGCACTAAACTATGCCCATAAATGGGCATTGGAACCCAATCCTGCCTATTATGACTTCTCAAAAATTGGTGGAGATTGTACTAATTTTATATCTCAAGTGCTTTTTGCCGGGACCGGCTATATGAATTATACGGTAGATACAGGTTGGTATTATATCGATGTAAATAATCGTGCACCTGCATGGACTGGTGTAAATTTTTTATATAGTTTTTTAATAAATAATAGGTCAGTAGGGCCCTTAGGTGTAGAAGTAAATATAAGAGATATAGAATTGGGTGATATTATTCAACTTTCCTTTAATTCACCACACGAATTTAATCATTCATTAATTGTAGTTAATACAGGTGTTTATCCTGATTTTAATAATATACAAATTGCAACCCATTCTGATAATAGAGACTATTATCCTCTTCTTAATTATAATTGGAAATATATCAGGTTTCTTCATATTAAAGGTTTCAAAAAGCCCTAATAAAATTAGCCCCTATTTTTAATATTAAAGATAGGGACTAATTCTTAATTTTCTTTTTTTAATATAGGATATTAGTTTATAAACCTGACTTTACAACTTCTATGGCTTTTTGTAATTGTGTGTCGTCTTCCTCTTCTATTTGGGAAATACTTGTTTTTAATTCAGGAGGCAATTCTATAATTATATCCGGTTCTATCCCCTTATCATGTATAGATGTCCCATTAGGTGTAAAATATTGTGATACGGTAAGTTTTAAAGCTGTTCCATCTAATAAATCAATAACAGTCTGAACAACACCCTTACCATATGTTTTCGTTCCAATTAAGCTGCCTTTTTCGTGATCTTTTATAGCTCCGGCTAAAATCTCAGATGCACTTGCACTACCACCATTAATTAATACAGCTAAAGGGACCATTACTTCATTTTTATCTGAATATTTGGTATCTTTATTTTCATATTTATCTTCTGTATAAACTATTATGCCTTCCGGAACTAAATAATCTGCAATTTTAACTACTTGGTCCATTAAACCCCCCGGATTATCTCTTACATCTATTATTAATCCTTTTATATCCTTATCATATAGATCATTTAGGGAATCTTTAAAATCTGATGCTGTCTTTTCATCAAAGGTTGTTATCCTAATGTAACCAATATCATTATCTATAACTTTGTGTTTTATTGTTTCTAAAACAATAATATCCCTCTCTATAGTTATCTCCTTGGCTTGTGGCAAATCTTCCCGTAAGACGGTAAGTACAACTTCTGTATTTTTAGGTCCCTTCATCATACTAACTGCTTCTTCTAATTTATCACCCCATACATCCTTGTCATTTACTTTAATAATTTTATCACCGGGTAATATTCCTGCCTTTTCACCCGGGGTGTCTTCCAAGGGGGCTATTACAGTGATAAGATTATCTGTAGGATCAACAGATACTACAACTCCAATGCCCCCATATGACCCCTGTGTTTGAATCTTTAAGTCATCAAAATCTTTTTCATCTAAGTAAACAGTATATGGATCCTGCAAGGATGCTGCAACACCTCGTATTGCTCCTTCTAATAGTTGATTATCTTCAACATCTTCTATATAATATTTCTTTATTAATTCCTTAACTTGATTAATCTTCGCCCTTTGCCCTAAACTGCTATTAGCATTTAATATCCCATAAAGTGGCAAGGGCCCAACCATAAAGCACCATGTGCTTGTAAGTAAAAATGTTATAATTGCAGTAATTAATATTGTTGATATAGTTCGTCTTTTATTATTCAATATTTCCCATCCCCTTAAAATTATCTAATTATTAAATTTTATGTTCTTACTTATTATTTTATTAATATCCATTATATATTATATTTACAATAAATAAAAGTTAATAAAAAAATAATGCCGGTTTAGAAGATGACTTCACCGGCATATATATTATTTTTACTGGGTTATAAATAGTATACAAATTCAATTAATGTTCACATACATTTCCCGATAATTTTAATTCACCCTTTAAATAATCTTTAACAACGGTTTCTGCATCACCTCTTGCACCAATTATAACTTTAATTCCTTTTTCATTAAAAATATCTACCGCACCTGTACCCATCCCACCGGATATTATTATATTAACTCCTAAATCATTTAAATAATTAGGTAAAAATCCAGGCTTATGCCCAGGATTTGACACAAGTTCCGACTTTATAATCTTCTTATCCTCTATATGAAATATATTAAAGCTTTCACAATGTCCAAAATGTTCTGTTACTTTACCACCTTCACTTGCTACTGCAATCTTCAATTTTTCTCCTCCTAATTTTTTATCATTTTCTAACCCAGTTTCTTTTTCATCTTCTGTTAAAACTTTTACCATATTATCAAGCCAAGTACCATCAAAAAGTTCAATCATACCCTTATCACATGCTGTAGCAATCTTAGGATCTATTGGTAACTGGGCATATAAGCTAATATTATGTTCCTTTGCAATCTTTTCTATATTACTTTCACCAAAGACTTTAATTTCTTTTTCACAATCAGGGCATTTCACATAACTCATATTTTCAACTATACCTAAAATTGGTACCTCCATCATCTCTGCCATCTTAACAGCCTTAGAAACAATCATTGATACTAATTCTTGTGGTGATGTAACTACAATAATTCCATCTATATTTAGTGATTGAAAAACTGTTAATGGTACATCTCCTGTTCCCGGTGGCATATCTATAAACATATAGTCTATATCACCCCAAATAACATCTGTCCAAAATTGTTTAACCGTACCTGCTATAAGTGGTCCCCGCCAAACTACCGGATTTGTATCATTTTCTAATAATAAATTAATCGACATGATATCTATACCTGTCCTGCTTTTAACCGGAAAAAGCCCTAATTCACTACCTTCTGCCTTTTGTGTTAAACCAAATGTCTTAGGAATTGAAGGACCTGTTATATCTGCATCTAATATGGCAGTATTAAAGCCTTGTCGCTTCGTAAGTACAGCAAGCATAGAAGTAATAAGTGACTTACCTACCCCACCTTTACCACTTACTACACCAATAACCTTTTTAATATTACTTAGTTCGTGCGGCTTTTCAATTAAATCACTTTTTTTTGTCTTTCTTTCATCACATTCCTCACTACAAGTGCTACAGTTTTGATTACAATCATTATCCATTACACCAATCTCCTTTATGATTAATCTTTTAATATAAACCATCAAGACCCATATAAGCTTGGATAAAGCTATGGTTATTGACATATGTTCATATGTTTATTATACCTTGCTTTTAATATATGTCAATATTTATAAGCTATTTTTTAAATTATGTTTATTTTATAAATAAAAGGGTATATAATTAATAAGACAGTATAATAAAAACAAGAAAAATTTATGGAGGTTTTAAAATGAAACATTATGATTTATTACAAACTTACTTAGCAAACTTAGGTGTATTAAATGTTAAATTACACAACATTCATTGGAATGTTGTTGGTAAAAAGTTTATGCGTGTCCATGATTTTACGGAAGAAATGTATGACCAATTTTTTGGGGATTTTGATGAAGTTGCAGAACTTCTAAAAATGAAAAATCAAATGCCCCTATCAACTATGGCTGATTACTTAGAAAATGCTACAGTTAAAGAAGTTAATCCTAAAGATTTTACTATGGAAGAATCATTAAAACTTGTTAAAGAAGACTTAGAAACAATGAAAGACTTGGCAACAGAAATCCGTAACACAGCAGATGATGAAGGTGACTTTGAAACAGTAGCTATGTTTGAAGATTTTGTAGCTTACTTCAGTAAAAATCTTTGGTTTGTTAACTCAATGTTGAAATAATAGTTGATACTTATAAATAAAACACTTAAGTATATGTTAGATATGGGTTAGGATTATTTAAATGATCCTAACCCATTTATTATCGCTAAACTTATATATTATTTTAACACATAAACACATTCCTTTATAAATATCTTATTTAATTGTTCAGCTTTATAAACTTTATAGGTTAAATCTAAAAAAACCATACTTCAATAAAATAAGCTAATACCCCAACAAGTAATGCAGGAATAGTATTATAAATTGTTGCCCATACTGCTGACTTTTTATCTATAGCTATTAAAGGAAACAAGGCATCCCCATCCTGTGATATCGCATTTGCTAATAAGGCAGCAAAAGGAACCAGGCCTTTAGTAAATAATGTTACAAATATAATTTGTGGTCCACAACCAGGTATAATTCCGATTAAAACACCTATTATTACAGCCATTAACCCTGTCTTGGTCAAAAAGGATGTCATTATGGCTTCACCTATCATATAGTTACCACTACCCAATCCAAGAATAAATAATTCATATGCTAAATATGCAAAAAACACCCACATTGCAACAAATGCTGTCTCTTGAGCATTATGTACAATGGTCTCTTTAAGACTTAGGGCTTTTAATTCCGCTTCTTCATGTGTATCATCCTGAATAAACTTCTTACTCATTATCATCATTACTATAGATAAACCGGTTCCTATAACCCCCATTATGGTACCTAAATTAGGTATGAACATATTGTTAAGATTAAGTTGAAATAAGTCCATTATACCAAATATAAGACCCAAAGATATAATGACCCAATACAAAATATAGGCACTATGTGTAAACTTATAGCCAAAGGTATCCTTATCTTGATGTCCCTTTATACTATGGTGAAGAATATAATCTATATCATCACCCTCAGCATGCCCAATATGGTTTAAATTTTTTATATTTTGACCGGATTCTGTAGCTTGAAGTTGATGTTTTTTATTTTTTCCCTTATTTCTTTTTTCCCTTTTTAAATTAATTCCATCTAATAAATTATCTCCTAATTTGTAATAGTCAACAATATATCCTGTTATAACTGCAACAATGAATGAAAATATACTTACTAAAATATATTGAAACGGCAATACCGACATAAGGACAAAAGCCGAATCTCCCATAGTTGCTATAAGTGTTGCCACAACAGTCCCAAAACTAACACTCCCTTGGGGAAACAAAGGCATTACAAAAATTGCACCCCCACAACCGGGAGTTAAACCCAATAGGGAACCAATTATCGGTTGTGTCTTTTTAGACTTTTCAATACCTTCAACTAATTTGCCTGACATTTTAAAATTAAGGTAGCCAAAAATCATTAATACTGCCCCAACAAAGACAGTGACTTGAATAAAAGCATTTTCGGCACTAAAAATAATTAATCTTAGTATCTCTTTCAAAAAACTCCCCCCTTGTATAAATATAATCTTGTGTTTTTTAAAAGGCTTTTAAGTAGTTTTCAAAGGTTTAATTAACTTATAGTTCTTTTATAAGCTTGCAATTTATATCCTTATTGTAGCATAATTGTATGCTTAGTCAATGGTTTTATTCAATAAATTAAGCCTCATCATTACTATCTATATGACAAGTATCTGCTTAATGATACTTTTTTAAATTTCTGATCCTTTTTTACTAAATTTAATTTTATTTCCTAATATAAATCATTTTTAAAACCTTTCTTTATTTACATTTATAGATGGTTTGTTATATAATTAAAGATAATAAAGTTTATATAAATTCATACGGTAGGATTGTTATTGTAGAAAGGAAGGATAAGTATGATTATTGTAATGAAACCGGAAACACAAAAACAAAATGTTGATAATGTATGCAATACTCTAAAATCTCTGGGGTTAGGCATACATGTTTCTGAAGGCTCACATGTAACTATTATAGGTGTTATAGGTGATAAGGATGTCTTGCATAATGTTCCTTTGGAACTTATGCCGGGTGTAGATAAACTTGTTCCCATAATGGATTCTTTTAAGTTAGCCAGCAAAACTTTTAAACCTCAATCTACAGAAATTGATGTCGATGGAGTTAAAATTGGTGGTAAGGAAATAGTAGTTATGGCTGGTCCTTGTGCAATAGAAAATCGGGACATGCTTTTTGAAGTTGCATATTCTATTAAAAAATCAGGGGCACAAGTTCTTCGTGGCGGAGCTTATAAGCCTCGAACTTCACCCTATTCTTTTCAAGGATTAGAAGAGGAAGGCCTAAAATATATGGCTGAGGTTAAAAAAGAAACCGGACTTAAAACTATATCTGAAGTAATTAGCCAAAGGTCTGTCGAAATTGCAAATAAATACGTGGATATCTTTCAAATTGGTGCCCGTAATATGCAAAACTTTCATCTTTTACGTGAGATTGGTAAGACTAAAAAGCCTGTTCTTCTTAAACGTGGTTTATCAGCTACAATTGATGAATGGATTAATGCAGCTGAATATATTATGAGTGAAGGTAATTATAATGTAATTTTATGTGAAAGAGGTATTAGAACATTTGAAACTGCTACAAGAAATACCCTGGATATTAGTGCTATACCGGTTATTAAGAGTAAAACTCATCTGCCTATTATAGTTGACCCCAGCCATGCTGCCGGTAGGTGGGATTATATAAAACCTTTAAGTATGGCTGCTATTGCTGCCGGTGCGGATGGTCTAATTGTAGAAGTCCACCCTAACCCCTCTTGTGCTGTTTCTGATGGTCCTCAATCACTGACGATTGAACGTTTTGATGATTTGTGTAAAAATATAAGTAATATTGCTAACTTATTGGATAAAAAATTTCATGTAAGGGGTTCGGTTTGATAAAATGGTTGAAAATATTAATTCTGTAACTATAATTGGTCTGGGCTTAATTGGTGGTTCTATAGCTAAGGCATTAAAGGAAAAACTTAATATTAAGAATATCATGGCAATTGATTCTGATAAAGAAACTTTGGAATTAGCCTTAGATGAAGGGCTTATATATAAGGCTTTTACACATATAAGCCCTTGTATCAAAGACTCTGATATTATATTTATATGCACACCTGTTAACCAAACATTGGATTGGGTTAAAAATTTATTACCCCTTATTAAATCTAATTGCATTATTACTGATACAGGAAGTACTAAACTGGAGCTTATTAATGGAATTGAAAATATTAAACATGATTTTCATTTTATTGGTGGACACCCAATGGCTGGTTCTGAAAAGTCGGGCTATTCTGCCAGTAAGGGGCATTTGTTTGAAAATGCTTATTATATTCTTACTCCTTGCTCTAAGTCTGATAAAAATGACCTTGCACTTTTGTCTGACCTTGTTAAAAATATGGGTTCCATCCCTATTAAAATTTCAGCTAAGGACCATGATGATACAGTAGGTGCTATTAGTCATCTCCCCCATATTATTGCTGCCAGCTTGGTTAATATGATTAAAAAACTTGATAGTGGAGATAACTTTATGCAAAAACTTGCTGCCGGTGGCTTTAAGGATATAACCAGAATTTCATCATCAAATCCATATATGTGGACTAGTATTTGTATGAGTAATAAACAGTCTATTTTAAATATCTTACAATATTATATTAATCTTTTAAATAAGTTTAAAGATAACTTAGACTCGCAAGATAATGAAAGCATTTATTCTTTTTTTAATAAGGCAAAAGATTTTCGAGATTCTATTGATTCTATGTCTACAGGTTTAATTCCAGGTACATACGAAATAGTAGTTGATGTAATAGATAAGCCTGGTATAATAGGGAAAATAGCAACTTTATTAGCTAATAATAATATTAACATAAAGAATATTAATGTTAATAATAGCAGGGAATTTGAAATAGGTGTTCTTATAATAAGTCTTCCTGATTATGAAAGTATGGTAAGATCATGTGAAGTTCTTATTAAATATGGCTATAAGATAATAAGTAGAAAGTGAGGTGTTAATGATGATAATTTCTCCTCTTAAATCACTTAATGGTGAATTTACCGTACCCGGTGACAAGTCTATTTCACATCGGGCTATCATGCTTGCTTCTATTGCAAAAGGTAGGTCGGAAATTAATGGTTTCCTGAATTCTGATGATTGTTTAAATACTATTTCTTGTTTTAGGGCTTTGGGTATTGGTATTGAGCTTTTAAGCAATAATAAGGTTTATGTTGAGGGAAAAGGCTTATATGGTTTAAAGAAAGCTGATATTGTCTTAAATGTTGGAAATTCCGGAACAAGTATTAGGCTCCTGCTTGGTTTATTGGCTGGGCAAAACTTTGAAACGATTATTGATGGAGATTCTTCTATTAGAAACCGACCCATGGATAGGGTGATAATTCCACTATCTCAAATGGGTGCTAATATTAAATCAATAAATAAGAATAATTTATGTCCTCTTAAAGTAAGTGGTGGCAAGCTAAGGGCTTTAAACTATAAACTGCCTATTGCTAGTGCCCAGCTTAAATCAGCCCTACTTTTAGCTTCCCTATATGCAGATGGTGAGACTATTTTAACTGAGTTGGCAGCTTCCCGTAATCATTCTGAACTTATGCTAAATTATTTTGGTGCAAATATTACTACAAAGGGGCTTAATGTTTATTCCAAGCCTGTGACTGAGTTATACTCACAAAATATTAATATACCTGGGGATATTTCTTCCGCAGCATATTTTATAGTTGCCGGTTTAATTGTCCCTAATTCTCAAATAATTATTAAAAATGTTGGTATTAACCAAAGTAGGACCGGTATTATTGATGTCTTAATAGATATGGGTGCTAATATTACAATTGCTAATAGGAAGTCTTTAAATAATGAGCCTGTTGGCGATATTATAGTGAAGTCGTCATCTTTAAAAAGTACAATAATAAAGGATAATATTATCCCACGCTTAATTGATGAGCTGCCTATTATAGCAGTAGCTGCAGCTCTATCTACCGGTAAAACTATTATTAAAGATGCCGGTGAATTAAAGGTAAAGGAATCAAATAGAATAACAGCGGTAGTTACTGAATTATCTAAGACCGGTATTGATATTAAAGAAACTAATGATGGCATGATTATTAACGGTGGTAAAGAAATTATGGGGGCAGATTTTAATACCTATAATGACCATAGAATTGCAATGATGGTTGCTGTTTTGGCTTTAGTTGCCCGGTCTGATTCTAAGATAAATGGGGCTGATATTGTCAATGTTTCTTTTCCTAATTTCTTTGAACTTTTATTTAAATTGTAAAAAAATAATATATTATATTATAATTAGAAAGGATGAATCATATATTATGAGTACAGGTAAATATTTAAAGGCAAAAATTATTAATACTAAATGGTCAGGAGAGCCAGCTATCCAATTAAATGCAGGTGGTTATGAAGCTATATTAATTCCTGGTGTAGGTGCTAATTTAATTAAATTGAAGGACACTATACATAATCTTGATTTATTAAGGACACCGGAAGATATTGAAACTTTTAAAAAACGACCTCAGGTTTATGGTATTCCTCTACTATTTCCACCTAATAGGATTGAAGATGGTATATTTAAAGTTAAAGATAGGGTATATAATTTCCCTATTAATGAACCAATCAGGAATAATCATATACACGGCTTTTTATATTATCAGGCTTGGGATATTGTACGTACTGATACCCCTAACGATGATTGTGCTGAGATAGAGCTTGTTTTTAAAGCTGATGAAACAAGAGAGTTTTTTGAATATTTTCCCCATGATTTTGAGTATAGGCTTGTATATAATCTATCTGCCCAGGGGCTGGAGCAAAAGGTTACTATAAAAAATAATAGCCAGACAGCCATGCCCATTGGAATAGGTTTTCATACGGCTTTCCGTGTACCTTTTAAGCCGGATGCTGATTATAAGGCCTATAAGGTAAAAGCATCTGTTGATAAGGTATGGGAATTAAATGAAAGGCTTTTCCCAACCGGTAAACTTCTACCTTTGAATTCTGACCAAAAGAAATATAGGGATGAAGGTTTTATACCTTATAATAAGAAAATGGACCAACTTTTTTCAGCATCTCCTATTGATATTGATGGCATGCCTTTTCATGGTGCAATTATAGAAGATACTGCAAATAAGCTACAACTTGTTTATGAGGTTGGAAAAAGTTATAGCCATTGGATACTTTGGAATGATGATGGTAATAGTAACTTTATTTGTATGGAGCCACAATCCTGGGCTACAAATGCACCTAATATAAAACTTGAGGATAAGATAACCGGTTTTGCATTACTTGAGCCGGGTAAGGTATGGGAAGAAACCAGTAAAATTTATCTTAAAGAAGTGTAATATAAATTATAGATTATAAATGATAAAGGGTGATTTATATGGATAATCAAGAAAGGCTTAATATAGGGAACCGAATATCTAAAATAACTATTTTAATTAATGTTATTTTAACTTTGACTAAGGTAATTATTGGTATCCTCGCTGCCAGTAGTGCTATGGTTGCTGATGGTATACACTCCCTATCTGATGTTTTAAGTACAATTTTTGTTATGATTGGACTTAAAATTGCTAATAAAGATGAAGATAAAAATCACCCTTATGGTCATGAAAGATTCGAGCCTGTAGCAGCTAAGCTCTTAGCCATTATTTTATTTGTAACGGCAATTTTTATTGGCTACAAGGCTATTAACCTTATTAGGCAGGGTAACCTAAAGCCTCCATCTTCTCTCGCTATTTATGCAGCCTTGATATCTATAATAGTCAAGGAATGGATGTACCATTATACAAAGAAGGGGGCAAATAAAATTGAAAGTAGTATTTTGCTTGCTGATGCATGGCATCATAGAACGGATGCCTTCTCATCTATCGGGGCCTTAATCGGAATTATTGGTGCAATAATGGGCTATCCGATTTTAGATGCTATTGCTGCCATAATTATTGGTATCTTTATAGTAATTGTATCAGTCCAAATATATTGGCAGGCAATTAAACAACTTGTAGATTATTCAGCAGATCCTGAAATTATAGCAACTATAAAAAGTGATATATTAAATGTTGAAGGGGTTTTATGTATAGATGTTTTAAGGACACGAATTCATGCTAATAAGTTATTTGTAGATGTTGAGCTATCCGTTGATAAGAATTTATCCTTCCCTGCTGCCCATGATATTGCTGAAAAGGTACATGATACTATTGAGGCAAGCCAAAAGAATGTTAAGCATTGCATGGTCCATGTTAATCCCAAGTAATTTATTTACCTAAAACTTTAATCTTTATTTTATCATTTTTTATTTTATCATTTTTTATATTATTTTTTTTTATATTATTTTTTTTAGATTATTTTTTTACCCTTTAATATTGTATAAATTTCTTGGTGAATGGTTTCAGTAGGTCTTAGCTTATTTTCTGTTACACATGCTACCTTGTTCCACTTATACTTTTCGGCTATTTGACATGAGTTATTATAAGAGTCAAGCATATATTTATGGTTTTTTTCGTGTATATCTTTTTCACTCATACCTGTATATTTATTGTTTCTTTCTGCCATAAGCTTTTTCCCATATTCGGGTGGCATATCTAAGAATATAACAATATCCGGTTCAGGTAGTTGGAACTTATTGAACTCAAAGTCTAATAACCAGTTGGAAAATTCGTCTTTTAAGGCTTGCTTATTAATCTTTGATGCTTGATGAACCATATTAGAAGTAGTATAGCGATCAGCAATAATAATATAACCATCTTTATATAAATCTTCCCATTCTGTCTTGAATGAAACATACCTATCTACTGTATAAAAAACCGAAGCAATGTATGGACTTACATCTTCCGGTTTAGTACCAAAGTCACCA
>CAZRSG010000035.1:15505-16822 GCA_964602705.1 uncultured Oscillospiraceae bacterium | reverse complement strand
TCTTAAAAAATTAAAATTAAAAGTTAGTGGTGATATAGGTTGCTACACCCTTGGTGCATTACCTCCCTTAGAATCTGTAGATACCTGCATATGTATGGGTGCAAGTATTAGTGTTGCCCATGGAATGGAAAAGGCTAAAGGAAAAGATTTTTCTAAAAAACTTGTAGCTATAATTGGTGATTCAACCTTTATGCACTCAGGTATTACAGGATTAATTGATGTGGTTTATAATAAAGGCATATCTACAGTTATTATATTAGATAATTCTATTACCGGTATGACAGGTCACCAACACAATCCTACAACAGGCTATACTATTAAAAACGAACCTACTTCACCTGTTGATTTAGTAAAATTAGTAAAGGCTATAGGTGTAAACAGGGTGAAAGTTGCAGATCCATTTGATTTAAAACAATTTGAAAAGCTTGTTAAAGAAGAAGTTGAATTAGAAGAACCTTCTGTTATTATTTCGCAAAGACCATGTGCATTATTAAAATATGTTAAACATTCATTACCGCTTGTTATAAATCAAGATAAATGTACAAAGTGTAAAGTTTGCATGAGATTGGGCTGTCCGGCAATATCATATAAAGATGGAAAAGTTACTATTGATACTACTACTTGTAATGGTTGTGGTCTGTGCCAAAAAGTATGTAACTTTTCAGCTATAGAGAAAGAAGGTGGCTTACATGAATAATACATCAATAATGATTGTTGGGGTAGGAGGACAAGGAACACTATTAGCAAGTAGGGTTTTTGGTAATGTTGCAATGCAAGAAGGCTATGATGTCAAGGTTTCTGAAGTTCATGGCATGGCTCAAAGGGGTGGAAGTGTAGTAACCTATGTAAGGTATGGTGATAAAATTCACTCCCCCATAATTTCAGAAGGAGAGGCAGATATAATATTAGCCTTTGAAGAATTGGAGGCATATAGGTGGTTGCCATATTTAAAAAAAGACGGTAAGATTATTATTAACACACAAAACATTGACCCAATGCCTGTAATTACAGGTGCTAAAGAATATCCGGTCAGAATTATAGAAAAGATAAATAATTTATGCCATAATGTTATAGCTACAGATGCATTAAAATTAGCAATTAAGGCAGGAAATCCAAAAACTTTAAATGTAGTTTTAATTGGCTTATTATCAAAACACACCAATATAGATAAGGATGCTTGGATTGAAGCTATTAAACAAACTGTTCCTAAAAGTTTTCTTGATGTAAATATAGCTGCTTTCAATTTAGGTTATAATAGTTAATTATAAAGGGAGGACTCATTTTTTATGAATTGTTGGGACTTATCACGAGAAACAA
>CAZRSG010000035.1:820-15495 GCA_964602705.1 uncultured Oscillospiraceae bacterium | reverse complement strand
GCAAAAGTTGCAATCAATTAGGCTTTTAAAAACTGTAAAAAAGGTATATTCAAATGTAGAGTTTTATAGAAATAAGATGCATCAATTGGGAATTATGCCTGAAGACATTAAAGGTATAGAAGATATAAGCAAATTACCTTTTACCTATAAGCAAGACTTAAGGGACAATTATCCATATGGTTTATTTGCAGCACCCTTAAGTGAAATTGTAAGAATACATGCATCTTCTGGTACAACCGGTAAACAGACAGTAGTTGGTTATACAAATAAAGATTTAGCAACATGGTCTGAGGTAATGGCAAGAACACTGGTTGCAGGAGGGGCAAGTAAAAAATCATTTATACAGGTTGCCTATGGATATGGCTTATTTACCGGTGGTTTAGGGGTTCATTATGGTGCGGAACGAATAGGGGCATCAGTAATCCCAATTTCCGGTGGTAACACAAAAAGGCAAATACAGATAATGAAAGATTTTGGTACAACAGTATTAGCATGTACACCTTCATATGCATTATATTTGGCTGAGACTTTAGAAGAGATGAATATAAAAAAGGAAGACTTACAATTAAAATCTGGTATTCTTGGGGCAGAGCCATGGAGTGATAATATGAGGAAGGAAATAGAAAATAAATTAGGCATAAAAACAATTGATATTTATGGCTTAAGTGAAGTTATAGGACCGGGTGTAGCTTATGAATGTGAATGTCAAAATGGACTCCATATAGCTGAAGACCATTTTTATCCTGAAATAATTGACCCTGAAACAAAAAAGGTTTTACCAGAAGGTGAAAAAGGTGAACTTGTTTTTACTACAATAACTAAAGAAGGACTACCTTTAATCAGATATAGAACTCGAGATATAACATCACTATCACGAGCTAAGTGTGATTGTGGTCGTACCTTCATAAAGATGCAAAAAGTTTCGGGTAGGACAGATGACATGCTTATAATTAGAGGTGTAAATGTTTTTCCTTCTCAAATAGAAAGTGTTCTTTTAGAAATAGGTGAAACATCACCCCATTATATGTTAATAGTAGATAGAGTAGGAACCATGGATATACTTGAAGTACAAGTTGAAGTATCGGAAAAACTATTTTCTGATGAAGTAAGACATCTGGAAGACTTAGGTAAGAAAATAAAAAGAGAAATCGAAAACACATTAGGTCTAAGTGCAAAAGTACGTTTAGTCGAACCTAAAACAATTGAAAGAAGTGAAGGGAAGGCTAAAAGGGTAATTGACAAAAGAATATCATAAAATTGATATTGTTTTTTGTCCTATTATTTTAATAAATTATTGCAGCTAAAAAGCTGTAATTTGATTACAACTATATTATATAAGGGGGTAATTTTATGTTAGTTAAACAAATTTCTGTTTTTTTAGAAAATAAGTCTGGACGTTTATCTAAAGTGACAAACTTATTGGCAGAAAATCAAATAGATATAAGTGCTTTATCTATTGCTGATACTACAGATTTTGGCATCCTTAGATTAATCGTTAACAAACCGGAACAAGCAGAAAAAATTCTTAAAGAAAATGGATTTACTGTAAGTTCCACCGATGTAATAGCTATAGCCGTATTAGATGAACCGGGTGGACTTGCTACTGCACTTAACGTACTTAGTGATGCATCTATAGGCATAGAATATATGTATGCCTTTGTTGGAAAAGCTACAAGTGAAGCCTTGGTTATATTACGAGTTGAACAAGCACAAAAAGCAGTTAAAGAACTTGATAAAAATAATATTAGGGTATTACCCGCAGATAGGATATATAAACTATAGGATGAAACTCATGCAGAAAAAAACATATAAATTATTACAAAAGCAATATGGAATAGGTGAAGAAATATACAAACTATCCCATAAAATAGAAGAAGAACTACAAACAAAGTTTAATTATATTGATTCTATTAGCCAATATAACCAATATAAAGTATTAAAAGCTTTTCAGGACAACAATATAAGTGAAGCTCACTTTGTTCCAACAACAGGATATGGTTATGGGGATTTGGGACGTGATACTTTGGAAAAAGTATATGCTGATGCATTTAAAAGTGAAGATGCACTTATAAGGCATAATTTAATATCAGGTACTCATGCATTAACCCTTTGCCTATTTAGTATTTTAAAACAAGGAGACACTTTAGTCTCTGTTGCTGGAAAGCCTTATGATACATTTGAAGAAGTAATTGGAATACGTGGAGAAAATAAAGGCTCTTTAAAAGAAATGGGTGTAAAATATAAGCAAGTAGACCTAACAGAAGAAAACCGTGTGGACTATGCAGGTCTAAAAAGTACCATTACTAATAAAACAAAAGCAGCCTTTATTCAAAGATCAAGGGGCTATGATTGGCGTCCCTCATTAACTGTAGAAGAAATATCACAAATAATTAAACTAATAAAAAGTATTAATCCCAACACAATATGTGTTGTAGATAATTGTTATGGGGAATTTGTAGAAATAATCGAGCCATCAGAAATAGGGGCAGACATGATGGCAGGCTCACTTATTAAAAATCCAGGAGGTGGACTTGCACCTACAGGGGGATATATTGTTGGAAAAAGTGAACTCATAAAATTGGCATCATATAGGTTAACTTCACCGGGTATAGGCAAGGATGCTGGAGCTTCATTAGGTATAAACAGGCACCTATATCAAGGTTTTTTTATGGCACCTCACGTTGTGGCACAAAGTCTAAAAACGGCTACCTTTTGTGGGGCAGTTTTTAATGAAATAGGCTTTGAAGTATCACCAAATCCTGATGAATATAGAACCGATATTATACAAGCAATAAAATTCAATAACCCTGATTTAGTAATTAACTTTTGCCAAGGCATACAAAAAGCTGCACCTATAGATAGTTTTGTAGAACCACAACCATGGGAAATGCCTGGTTATAATTCCAAAGTAATTATGGCAGCAGGAGCCTTTATTCAAGGGGCATCAATAGAATTAAGTGCAGATGCACCAATAAAGCCACCCTACCTTGCATATATGCAAGGCGGACTTTCTTGGGAGCATGGTAAAATTGCTATTATGATTGCAGTCCAGCATATGATAAATAAAGGACTAATAATAAAATAAACTTAAAGGTGGACTAATGAAAAAAAATTCTTATGAACAATTTAAACTACAAATATACAAAATGACTGATATTAATCTTAGTTTATATAAAGAAAGGCAGATGAAAAGACGGATTGAGTCTTTAATGAAAAAGAATAATATAGATAATTTTTATGATTATTTAGTTTCATTAAAAACAGACAAGATTATATTTGAAGAATTTATAAATTATATAACCATAAATGTATCAGAATTTTATAGGAATCCCAGCCAATGGAAGATATTAGAGGATGAATTTATACCCTTTTTACTTTCAAAGAATAAAAGTTTAAAAATATGGAGTTCTGCCTGTTCAACAGGAGAAGAGCCATATTCATTAGTTATGGCATTAAGTAAATTCTTGCCTTTATCAGCAATAAAAATTTTCGCTACTGATATAGATAGAAATATTATTGAAAAAGCTAAGGCTGGCATATATAACTCAAAGAGCTTAGATAATTTACCTGCTGAATACATAAATGATTTTTTTACAAAAGAAGAAGGTTTTTATAAAATTAAAGATAAGATAAAAAGATGTGTACGATTTTCACAACTCAATTTACTTAAAGATAATTACCCATTGGCTTGTGATTTAATAATTTGTAGAAATGTTTTAATCTACTTTACTGAAGAAGCAAAGTCCCAAATTTATTCAAAGTTTAATAGGTCTTTAAAACCACATGGTATTCTATTTGTAGGTAGCACTGAACAAATTATTTTACCGGCACAGTATAATTTTGTTTCACTTAAAACCTTTTTCTATCAAAAAACTTGTAATATTAATGAAAATAAGGGGATTATATGAATATGAAATATAATTTTTCCGATACATCACAAAATATATACAACTATCATGATTATAAAGAATATTATTCTAATAAAATTGATAAGCATGGGAGTGTTGATCCTTTGGAACAAATAAGTAATAAAGAATATAAGTCACAATTTCCGGATTAAATATTTATACCGTATTGTGCAAGTTTTATTTATAATAAACACATAAACATAAGATTAAAGGGGGTAAGGCATTGACTTTAATTCTATTAATTATTGGAATTATTATATTAGATCAGGGAACAAAACATTTAATTATTATAAATTTTAAAGAATTTGAATCTATCCCATTAATAAAAGACGTTTTTCATATAACTTATGTAAAAAATAGTGGGGCAGCTTTTGGTATACTTCAAGAAAGTAGATGGTTTTTTATTATAATCTCAATAATAATTGTTTTAGGTATGATTTATTACTTAATAGTAAACCGACCTAATAACATCTATTTAAAAATAAGCTTCCCCATGATTATTGGTGGAGCAATAGGAAATCTTATTGATAGAATTACTACCGGGCAAGTTACAGATTTTTTAGATTTCACCTTAATAAAATGGCCGGTATTTAATGTGGCAGATTCATTTGTAGTAATAGGAACAATCATATTATCATATTATCTACTTTTTATATTAGACAATCAAAAATCATAGTATTAATAAAATTTAAACCATATATTTATCCAAGGCTTACTAAAAAAAAGACCGAAAATCAAACTCATATTGAAAGGAATAGAAATGAATAAATATAGATTAATAGTTTCTAAAGATAAGCCCAATATAAGAATAGATAAGTATATAAATCAAGAAATTCCTGAATTAACTCGTGCATTAGTTCAGAAGTATATTAATAGTGGTTATATAAAAGTAAATAATAAAAACATAAAAAACAACTATTTAATAAAAACAAATGATATTATAAATATAAATACACCTGAAGAAAGCAAAAAAGAAATAAAAGCCGAAAATATTAAACTTAATATTATTTATGAAGATAATGATTTGCTTATAATTAATAAGCCATCAGGAATGGTTGTGCATCCCGGGGCAGGTAACTATTCCGGAACACTTGTAAATGCTATACTCCATTATTGTGGTAAAGATAATTTATCCCAATTAAATAATGATGATATTCGACCGGGAATAGTACATAGATTAGACAAATATACTTCAGGGCTATTATTAATCGCAAAAAATAATTATACACATATGCATGTGGCTAATCAATTAAAGGAACGCTCACTATTAAGAAAATATATAGCTATAGTGTATGGCGGTTTTAAAAATACTTCCGCTACTATTAATGCACCTATAATAAGACATAAAGTTGATAGAAAACGAATGACTATTGCTACAATTGGGGGTAGGGAAGCTATTACTCATTTTGAAGTTATAGAAGACCTTAGAGATTTTTCCTATATTCAATGCCGTTTACAAACAGGAAGAACCCATCAAATAAGAGTCCATATGAAATATATAGGACACCCAATAGTTGGAGACCTTATATATGGTCCAAAAAAAGATAAGTTTAATTTACCGGGATATGCCCTACATGCAAATAAAATTGGATTTATACATCCCAGAAATAAAAAGTATCTTGAATTTAATGCTAACCCCCCGGAGTATTTTTATAACTTATTAAAAAAATTATCAAGGAGATAATAATTTATATTTATACAATTAATGTAAGCCCCTATAAAGAACCTATTATTAGCCTGCACTTATTTTTAAACTATCTTTGAATTGTACCGTGGGGATGTTCAGGTGGAGCATAAATTGAATACAACTTTAAAGTCTTATTTCCTGTATTAATTAGATTATGCCATTTACCGGCAGGTATAAGTATAGCATCATCATCAGATACCCTGGCTTCAAAATCCAGATTATTTCTATCATTACCCATCCTAACAATTCCATGACCTTCTTCAATACGAATAAACTGATCGTGGTCCCTATGAATTTCTAAACCTATGTCTTCACCAAGGCCTATACTCATTAAAGTAAGTTGTAAATGTTCTCCTGTCCATAAAGCCACTCTATAGTTATTATTTTGTTCACTTGCATCTTCAATATCTACAACAAAAGGTTCAGGGCCATAATCCTTAAGGGGAATAAACTTTCTTACAAGGTTCGGATAATAAGTTGCCATCATTGGCCAATAATAGGGGTAATATCCATAAAAATTATACATGTCTTTCATTCCTTTCGTAAGTTTATATAAACTTATAATCTATAATATCTTATGTAAATATTTTATTTTATGTGATTAAAATAGATGATAAAAATATAGAATTTGTTATATAGGTAATTAAATATTTTTTTTAAAAAGGTATAGACAATTGGAAGTATTTATTATATAGTTAAGTTAGTAAAAAAACAATTTAATATCCTTTAAATTAGTCCTGTGAGACTGGTAAGGATTTTATAACAAATGTATAATAGTATAGCTGAACCGATAAAAAGGGACAGTTTGCCTATATACATAAATCTTCCTACCGTCTTTAGTAGGAAGTTTTTTTAAAACTAATTTTAAAAGAGGTGGTTTAAAGTGGTTAGTATGATAGAAGTAATGGATGAACAAACAATTCAGCGGGCAATAACAAGAATTGCTCATGAAATCCTTGAAAAAAATGAAGGAACTGATGATATTGCTTTAGTAGGTATTAGAAGGAGGGGGGTCCCACTTGCTAAGCGTATATCAAAAAAAATAATAGAGGTTGAGGGTAAAAATATACCTGTTGGAATATTGGATATTACATTATATAGGGATGACCTAAGCCTTTTAGCAGAATACCCGGTAATAAAAGGTACAGAAATTAATTTCTCTATAGAGAATAAAAAAGTTGTATTAGTAGATGATGTTTTATTTACCGGCAGAACAGCACGAGCTGCAATTGATGCAATAATGGATATGGGAAGACCTAAAGGTATACAGCTTGCCATACTAATTGATAGGGGTCATAGAGAATTGCCGATTAGGGCTGATTATGTCGGAAAAAATATGCCTACCTCAAAAAGTGAATTGGTGCATGTAAAAATTAAAGAAGTAGACGGTGTTGATAAAGTAACAATCAGTAAGGAATAAAAAAATTACTTTATACTTACATCGTTTTTTTAATAATTATAATAATAATAACTCTATAAATACGGGGGATAAGATATGCTAAGAAAAAGGAAAGACCTTCTTGGTTTAAAAGAATTGTCTGCTGAAGAAATAAATTATATACTTAATACTGCAGAAAATATGAAATATATACTTACTCAAAAAAGTAAAAGAAGTTTGCATTTGCAGGGAAAATCAATAGTTACTTTATTTTATGAAAATAGTACTCGAACAAGGTTATCTTTCGAATTAGCTTCAAAATATATGGGTGCAACAGCTGCAAATATTAGTGCCTCAACAAGCAGCGTCGAAAAAGGGGAATCACTTATAGATACAGGTAAAACAATTAATGCAATGGCTACAGATGTAATAATAATGCGTCATCCCATGTCAGGAGCTCCACATCTTTTGGCAAAGAATGTTGATGCAAGTGTTATAAATGCGGGAGATGGAATGAATGAACACCCTACACAGGCATTACTTGATATGCTAACAATAAAAGAAAAAAAAGGTAAAATAGCCGGATTGAAAATTGCTATTATAGGAGATATATATCATAGTAGGGTAGCACGTAGCAACATATGGGGTTTAACAAAACTTGGTGCAGAAGTTTGTATAGGAGGACCATCAACTTTAATACCATATGAACTGGAAAAGATGGGGGTTAAGACCTTTAATAGTTCACACGAAGCCTTACTTGATGCCGATGTTATTATGGGACTTAGGCTTCAATTAGAAAGACAAAAGAAATGCTTTTTTCCAACAATAAGAGAATATGCTCGTTTTTTTGGAATAGATGATAATCGCTTATTACTTGCAAAGGAAGATGCTATTATTCTTCATCCCGGTCCTGTAAATAGAGGAATAGAATTGACAACAGATGTAATAGAAAGTGATAGAACCTTTATTAATGAGCAAGTTACAAATGGAGTAGCAGTAAGGATGGCCTTGCTTTATTTATTAACAAGAAAGGGCGGGATTAATGATGAAAATATTAATTAAAAATGGCCATGTAATAGACCCTAAAAATAATATAGATGATATATTAGATATCTGTATAGATGATGGAATAATTACAGAAATAGACAAGGATCTTGATGATAGTGGAATAGAAATTGAAGTAATTGATGCAAGCAACAAGCTTGTTATACCGGGATTAGTTGATATGCACTGCCATTTAAGAGACCCAGGTTTTGAATATAAGGAAGACATTGAAACCGGTTCAAGAAGTGCTGCAATGGGTGGTTTTACTACAATTGCATGTATGCCTAATACTAAACCAATAATAGATAATGAATCAGTAATAGACTATATAAAAGAAAAGTCAAAGAATGTAGGAATAGTTAATGTTTATCCCATAGGTGCTATAAGCAAAGGTTCGGAAGGTAAAGAATTAGCAGAAATAGGTGAACTAAAATTTGCAGGTGCTGTTGCCATATCAGATGACGGAAGACCTGTAACTAATGCTTCATTAATGAAAAAAGCCATGCAGTATGCAAATATGTTTGACATAGTTGTAATTTCCCATTGTGAAGACTTAGATTTGCTGGATGGTGGTGTTATGAATGAGGGCTATATGTCAACTCAGTTAGGCTTACGAGGAATTACTTCAGCTGCTGAGGAAGTAATGATAGCAAGAGATGTCTTATTATCAAAAGTAACAGGTGCTCATATACATATTGCCCATGTAAGTACAAAAGATTCAGTTGAAATTATTAGACAAGCAAAGGCTAAAGGCATAAAAGTTACTTGTGAAACTTGTCCTCATTACTTTACTCTTTCTGAAAATGCAGTTGAAGGTTATAATACTAATGCTAAAATGAACCCACCCTTAAGAACTGATAAAGATATTGAAGCAATAAAACAAGGACTAAAAGATGGAACAATAGATGTAATAGCAACAGACCATGCACCACATCATATCGATGAAAAAAATGTAGAATTCGATAAGGCGGATAATGGAATTGTTGGATTTGAAACAGCACTTCCTTTGGCAATAACCTATCTTGTTAATACAGGCATACTATCAATGAATGAATTAATAAGAAAAATGGCTATTAATCCTGCACATATTTTAGGATTAAACAAAGGGACCTTGAGTATAGGTAAATGTGCTGAGCTTATTATAATTGATAAGGAACAGGAATATACTGTAGATGTAAATAAATTTCAATCAAAAAGTAAAAACTCACCATACCATGGTTATAAATTAAATGGTACTGTACAGTATACTATTATAGGAAAGAATATCCTTGTTCGCCAAAATACCATGGTATATTAAATCATTATAATAAAAGGATAACAAATATTTACTAATATAATAATTCTTAGCTTACTAAAACAAGGGTAAGTGATTTGTTCCACTTAATTATATAAATAAAGGGAGAAAATATAATGTCAATAGATATACTTATAAAAAAGATACAAGAAAAAGACAATCCTTCTGTAGTAGGATTAGATCCTCGCATAGAATATGTTCCATCATTTATTCGTCAAAAAAGTTATGAGACATATGGTAAAACTGTAGAAGGTATAACACAAGCTATATTAGAATATAATAAGGGTTTAATAGATAAATTATATGATATAATTCCTGCAGTTAAACCTCAATCAGCATATTATGAAATATATGGGAGTCATGGAGTTAAAGTTCTTGAGGAAACAATTAGATATGCAAAGGCAAAAGACTTATATGTTATTACTGATGTAAAGAGGAATGACATAGGTTCTACAGCCGAGGCATATGCAGAAGCTTATTTAGGAAGTAAAATAGTAGACGATATTAAAGTAAGTGCTTTTAATTCAGATAGTATCACAATTAATCCATATCTTGGCATAGATGGGGTAGCCCCCTTCCTTAATTATTGTGAAAATAATAAAAAAAGTATCTTTATACTTGTAAAAACATCAAACAAATCATCAGGAGAGTTACAGGATCTTATGATTGAAAATGAAAGCCTTTATGAAAGGGTTTCCCACTTAGTTAATAAATGGGGAAGTAAATCTATAGGTGAAAATGGATATAGCAATGTAGGGGCAGTAGTAGGGGCAACTTACCCCAAGCAGGCAGCAAAACTTAGAAAATTTATGCCAAAATCATATTTTTTGGTACCTGGTTATGGTGCTCAAGGTGGAACTGCAGATGATATATTACCATGTTTTAATAATGATGGTTTAGGAGCTATTATAAACTCATCTCGGGGAATTATATGTGCATATATAAACAATAAATCCAACGAAGAAGAATATGCTATAGCAGCAAGAAAAGAAGCAATTATAATGCGTAATAATATAAGAAAAAGTTTAGAAAAGGGGAAATGCTGATGCCACGTAATAAAGATATACAAAAAGTTTTAGTTATTGGATCCGGTCCTATAATTATTGGTCAGGCAGCAGAATTTGATTATTCCGGGACACAAGCATGCCGCACACTTAAGGCTGAAGACATAGAAGTTCTACTAATTAATAGTAATCCAGCTACAATAATGACTGATAAAAACATAGCCGATATGGTTTATATTGAACCCCTAACTATTGATATTATAAAAAAAATTATAATAAAAGAAAAGCCTGATAGCATTCTTCCTACATTAGGGGGACAAACAGGTCTTAATCTTGCAATGGAATTAGAAGAAGACGGTTTCTTAAAAAGCCATAATATTAACTTATTGGGAATGTCCGTAGATACAATAAAAAAAGCTGAAGATAGGCAAATGTTTAAAGATACTATGGAAAAGATATCAGAACCAATAATTGCAAGTAAGGTAGTAAATACAACTGACGATGCAATAAACTTTGCAAAAGAAACAGGTTATCCAATAATAGTAAGACCAGGATATACCTTAGGTGGAACAGGTGGTGGAATAGCAGAAAATCAAGATGAATTAATAGAAATTGCCTATAATGGAATACGGTTAAGTCGGGTAGGGCAGGTTTTAATTGAAAAAAATATAGCCGGTTGGAAGGAAATTGAATTTGAAGTAATCAGAGATAACATTGGTAATTGTGTAGCAGTATGTGATATGGAAAATATTGACCCGGTTGGTGTACATACAGGTGATAGCATAGTAGTTGCACCCTCACAAACATTAAATGAAAAAGATTATAATATGCTAAAAACATCAGCATTTAATATAGTATCTGAATTAAGGATTAAAGGAGGTTGTAATGTACAATTTGCCCTAAACCCTACAAATTCAGAATATGCAATTATAGAAGTTAATCCAAGGGTAAGTCGTTCAAGTGCTTTAGCATCAAAAGCGACAGGATATCCAATTGCCAAAATAGCAACAAAAATAGCTATTGGTTATAACTTAGATGAAATAAATAACTCTATAACAGGAAAAACCTTTAAAGATTTTGAACCGTATTTGGACTATATTGCTACAAAAATCCCCAAGTGGCCCTTCGATAAATTCGTCTATGCAAAAAGAACATTAGGGACACAAATGAAAGCAACCGGGGAAGTTATGGCTATAAGTTCTACAATAGAGGCAGGTATTATGAAAGCCATACGATCACTTGAATTAGGTTTATTTACTTTGGAATTAAATAAGATAAACAGCCTATCAACCAATGAGGTAAAGGAACGTTTGCATAATATAGATGATGAAAGAATCTTTATAATAGCACAAGCATTAAGACGTAAAATAAGTATTGAAGAAATACATGAAGTAACCAAAATAGATGTATTTTTTCTTAAAAAAATAGAAAACTTAATAAATATGGAAAACAAATTAAAATCCTTATCTATAAACAATTTAGATAAAGCAACATTAATAGAGGCAAAAAATATGGGTTATACCGATGATATAATTGCAAACTTTTTAAAAACTAATCTAAATAATATTAAAGAATTTAAAAAAACAAATAATATATTTACATCCTATAAAAAAATAAATACATATGCAACAGAATTAAAATCATCTATACCTTATTATTATTCAACATATATTGGTGAAACAAAAATAAAACCATTAAGTAATAAATCTATTCTTGTTTTAGGATCAGGTCCAATAAGAATAGGTCAAGGAATTGAATTTGATTACTGTTCCGTACATTCAGTATGGGCATTAAGCGATATAGGATATAAAACCATCATAGTTAATAATAATCCGGAAACTGTAAGTACAGATTTTGATACTGCTGATAGATTATACTTTGAACCCTTAACAGATGAAGACATAGAAAACATTGTACAAATAGAAAAACCATACGGAGCAATTGTACAATTTGGGGGTCAAACAGCCATTAAGTTAACAAAGAAATTAAAAGATTTAGGTGTAAATATACTTGGAACATCACAAGAAAACATTGATGCAGCAGAAGATAGAGAAAAATTTAATGATTTACTAAGAAAATGTAATATTCCACAGCCTGCCGGTTCTGCAGTATATACATTAAATGAAGCATTAAAAGTAGCAAAAGAATTAGGTTATCCGGTCCTTGTCAGGCCATCATATGTAATAGGTGGCCAGGGAATGGAAATAGCCTTTAACGATAATGATGTTAAAGAATTTATGCAGATTATTAACCGTGTTAAACAAGAACACCCCATTTTAATAGATAAATATTTATTAGGGAAAGAATTAGAAGTAGATGCAATTTCTGATGGTGAAGATATATTAATTCCCGGTATAATGGAACATCTTGAAAGGGCAGGAGTACACTCAGGAGATAGCATTTCAGTTTACCCTCCCCAAACCATATCAGAGAGACATAAAAACATTATTGTAAACTATACTTGTAAATTAGCAAAGGCTTTAGATGTTAAGGGAATAATAAACATTCAATTTGTTTTATATGATGATAAAATATATGTAATAGAAGTAAATCCTCGTTCAAGCAGAACAGTTCCTTATATTAGTAAGGTAACAAATATACCTATGGTTAATTTAGCAACAAAAGTTGTCTTGGGATATAAACTAAAAAGCCTCGGATATGGGACCGGTTTATATAAAGAATCTAATTATGTTGCAATTAAAGTTCCTGTATTTTCTTTTGAAAAGTTACATGATGTAGATATAAGCTTAGGTCCGGAAATGAAATCAACTGGTGAAGTATTAGGGATTTCTAATAACTTTTCGGAAGCCTTATATAAGGGTTTAATAGGGGCAGGATTTAATATTCCCGAGCATGGAAACATACTAATAACCGTAAAAGATAGTGATAAACAAGAAATTATTCCTATAGCACAGGCATTTGAAGAATTAGGATACAAACTATATGCAACCGGTAAAACAGCATTAACACTTAATAAAAATTATGTTGCTACAAATGTAGTAAAAAAAATTGGTGAAGGTTATCCTGATATTTTAGATTTAATTCAATCAGGTAAAATTAATTTAGTAATAAATACACCAACACGAGGTAGACAACCAAAAAGGGATGGATTTAAAATAAGAAGAAAATCCGTCGAATATTCAGTTCCATGTTTAACCTCACTTGATACTGCAAAAGCCGTTATTGAAAGTTTAAAAACAAAAAAGAAAAATCAAGATATTAAACTTGTAGATATTAATAAAATATAAAAATTATAAAAAGAAATAAAAATCATTTTTTTTATAAGTAACCTAAATTAATAATAATGGGGGAGATAAAAAATGTATAGTAAAGACTACACCTGTCTTATATCTTATAAAAAAGAAATCGTACAGGAAATAATCGATATGAAGGTAATCAGTAAAGAAATTTGCCAACAAGCAAAACCAGGTCAATTTTTAAATATAAAATGCTGTGATGGTATAAACACAATATTAAGAAGACCTATCAGCATATGTGATATAGATAAAAAGAACCATGAGTTAAGATTTATATTTCAAATAAAAGGACAAGGGACTAGCTTATTAGCAGGAAAAAATATAGGACAAACTATAGATATATTGGCCCCACTTGGCAAACCCTTCACAATATCAGAAGAATATACAAACCCATTACTTATAGGTGGAGGTATAGGAATTTTCCCCTTACTTTATCTTGCTAAAAGTCTACCTAATAAACCCATAACATATTTAGGCTTTAGAAATAAAGATATGCTTCTACTAAAAAGTGAATTTTTAAAAACTTCAAAAGAATTAAAAGTTGCAACAGATGATGGTAGTTATGGACATGGGGGATATGTAACAGACCTTTTACAAAATAAAGTTAAAGAAAATAATACTAATAAAAAAGTAGATATAATTTATGCCTGCGGACCAACACCCTTACTAAAACTTATTAAAGAAATGGCAAACAAATATAAGATACCGGCACAGCTTTCATTAGAACAAAGGATGGGTTGTGGTATTGGTGCATGTCTTGTATGTGCATGTAAAATAAAGACTTCAAATAACACAGAAGAATATAAGCGTATATGTAAAGATGGACCTGTATTTTGGGGAGATGAGGTGATTTTTGATGACTAACAAATACCCAAATATGAAAATAAATATTGCAGGAATTGAATTCTCAAACCCTATACTTACAGCATCTGGTACATTTGGCTTTGGACGGGAATATTCTGAATATTTTGATCTTAATAGAATAGGGGGAATTGCTGTAAAGGGGTTAACCCTTACACCTCGTCAAGGCAATATACCACCCAGGATTGCTGAAACTCCGGCTGGCATATTAAATAGTGTAGGATTACAAAATCCCGGCATAG
>CAZRSG010000035.1:473-810 GCA_964602705.1 uncultured Oscillospiraceae bacterium | reverse complement strand
TTTGCTCCGAACCTCAAGTCAAACGAAGAGGCGATTGAAGTGATTGTAGAAGCCATTGAAAAAGCAGGATATAAGCCAGGAGAAGAGGTATTTATCTCATTAGACCCTGCCGCATCGGAATATTTCTTGGAAAATGAACTTCCATTTTTAAAAAGATATAATACTAAAGTAATTGCTAATATATCAGGTAATACAATTGAAGATTATTGCAAAATGGCAGAAAAGTTAAGTAAAAGTCAGGTTGATATGCTTGAAATGAATATATCATGCCCAAATGTTAAAGAAGGTGGAGTTGCATTTGGAACAAATGCAAAAACAGTAAACTATATTACAAAAC
>CAZRSG010000035.1:0-463 GCA_964602705.1 uncultured Oscillospiraceae bacterium | reverse complement strand
GTATAGTAAACAGCCACTTATAGTTAAGCTATCACCTAATGTTACTGATATTAAAGAAATAGGTAAAGCAGCAGAAGAAGGAGGGGCAGATGCTATTTCATTAATTAACACCTTGTTAGGTATGACAATTGATATAAATACTCGAAGGCCAATATTAAGGAACAATGTAGGGGGTCTTTCGGGACCGGCAATCAAACCAATAGCAATTAGAATGGTTTGGGAACTTGCTTCACTGGTAAAGGTACCAATAATAGGTATGGGTGGAATTATGACATGGCAAGATGCAGTTGAATTTATGCTTGCCGGGGCAGAAGCCATAGCAATAGGAACAGCTAACTTTAATGATCCATTAGCATGTATTAAAATTTTAGAAGGATTAGAAGATTACTTGGTGGAAAATAATATTAAGGACATTAATGAGATAGTAGGTAAATTAGAAATTTGGTAAAGATAAATAACTAGC
>CAZRSG010000034.1:0-17021 GCA_964602705.1 uncultured Oscillospiraceae bacterium | reverse complement strand
TCAGTTGGTTAGAGCGCACGCCTGATAAGCGTGAGGTCGGTGGTTCGAATCCACCTAAGCCCACCATAACAAATAATTTTTATTATTTGTTATTTTTAATTTATTTACTAAAAATATTATATATAAAAAAAGTTAAGTAAAGATTATTACTTATTAATAACCTTTATAAGCCCTAACTCTTTATTATTAATTAGGGCAGGATGGTAAGGATACATCCTAAAAGTATAACCATATTCTCCACCGGAGTCTAAATAAATAGTAGAAGAGTATTTATAATGATTATTTTCACATTTTTCCGTTAAATTCATAGTCTTAATGGACGCATTTTCAATATAGCCATCAGAACCAATTTTACCATAATAAATTTCCACACTGACATTATCAGGTTGAAGGTTTCCCAAATATACTATAGCATTTACATCAAAAGGTCGACCGGAAAAAACTTTTTTACCCCTTTCACTTGCAGGCAATTTATTGTAAATAATCTTTAGGTGATCCCACTCAGAAAAAACATTACTTTTCCATTTTGATAATTCATTAGCCAAATTAAAATGATTGTCAATATAGCTCTTTAAACGTATACCGGTTGGTATATAAAAGTTATTTATATAGTCCTTTAACATCCTATCAGAGCTAAAAACAGGTGCACAACTTATGATTGAAGATTTCATCCGCTTTATCCATTCAATAGGGATGTTATCGTCATCTCTCTCATAAAATAATGGAACTATTTCTTGTTCAAGTGTAGAGTACAACCATTCAGAATCTACACCATCTTGAACATTAGAATCAAAATATGAATCTTCATTACCAATAACCCAGCCATTAAAACCATTGTAACCTTCAGCCCACCAGCCATCAAGGACACTAAAATTAACAACACCATTAAGGGCAGCCTTTTCACCACTTGTTCCACTTGCTTCAAGAGGTCTTCGGGGATTATTAAGCCAGACATCAACACCGGCAACTAAATGACGGGAGGTTTCCATATCATAATTTTCAACAAGAAAAATTTTACCTTTAAAATCTTCATGTTGGGATAAATCATATATTTGTTTAATAAAATATTGTCCTTCGTGATCAGCGGGGTGTGCCTTACCTGAAAAGACAAGTTGTGTAGGCATGGCAGGATTGTGTAAAATATTTTTTAGGCGGGGTAAGTCCCTAAAAATTAACATGGCACGTTTATATGTTGCAAATCTTCTTGCAAAACCAATAGTAAGTGCATTTGTCCCAAATAGACTATCAATAGTATTAATTTTACTATAAGGCTCACCATTTCGTTTTTTTTGTTTTTTTAAACGATCCCTGATAAAACAAATCATATTTTGCTTAATTGCCATATGGGCAGACCAAAGTTCAGCGTTAGGAATATCATTAATTTTTTCCCATACATTAAGGTCATCAATATTATTAACCCAATCTTTACCCAAATATTTATCATATAAAGATTTGAATAAGGAATTTACCCATGTTAAGGTATGAATTCCATTTGTAACATGTGAAATAGGCACTTCACCTTCAGGTATTTCCTTCCACAAACTATTAAATATATTTCGGGAAACTAAGCCGTGTAACTTACTGACTCCATTTTTTAAACCGGACATTTTTAAAGCTAAGATAGTCATATTAAAAACATTTTGGTCATTAGAATTAGGATCAATACCCAAACTAAGAAAATGCTCTCTGTTAATACCCAAGAGTTTCCATAAGTTACTAAGGTATTTATCAATAAGTTGTACCGGGAAACGATCACTGCCTGCAGGAACAGGAGTATGAGTTGTAAATACAGTAGCAGCACGGATAACTTCCTGGGCAGTTTCAAAAGAAAGTGAATAATTTTCAACTAACTTTCGAGCAAATTCAAGGGTGCAAAAAGCGGAATGACCTTCATTTAAGTGGAAGATACTTGGTTTAATATTTAAAGAATCCAAAAGCCTAATACCACCAATTCCTAAAACAATTTCCTGTGAGATTCGTGTTTCTTGGTTACCTCCATAAAGGGTATAAGTAATTTGTTTATCATCATTAGAGTTTTGTGAGATATCTGTATCTAATAGATATAATTTTACACGCCCAATGTTGGTCTCCCAGACTTTGCAGTAGACATTTCTGCCCGGGAAGTCAACAGAGATAATTAAATTTTTTCCATCCGAACCTATTACAGGTTCAATAGGTAATTCAGAAAGATTATAATCTATAAATTTAGCTTCTTGCCAACCATCTTTATTTAGATGTTGCTGAAAGTATCCATGCTTATATAAAAGCCCGATAGCAACAAAAGGTAAGCCAAGATCACTTGCAGACTTACAATGATCACCGGCTAAAACTCCTAAACCACCGGAATAAATAGGTAAAGACTCATGTAGGCCATATTCAGCACAAAAATAAGCAGTAATGTAATCTTTATTATGACTATAATTTTTTGAAAACCATGTATCATCATTATTAATATAGTTATCAAATTCGATAACTATTGAATCATATAAATTAAGATACTCTTCATTATTTGCAGCATTTTGTAATTTACTATTGCTGACTTTTTGCAAAAAAGAGATTGGATTATGTTTAGATTGTTCCCATAAATCACAATCAATCATTTCAAAAACTTTAATAGCTCGGTGATTCCATGACCACCACAAATTATAGGCTAAATCATTAAGCCTAAAAATTCTTTCGGGAAATTGTTGTACAACAGTAATCTTTTCATATATTTGCATTTTACTACCTCCATAAAATATTGTAGGAATGAAAGAACATCATATTTAAAAAAAGTATAAAACAATTTAATTATTTTTAGTTAGTTTTATCACAATTTGAATTAAATATTACAAAAATAAAGATATTCTTTGAAATCAAAAAATATTACAATAAGGGAAAATAAAAATACTTTAAAGAAATTTATAAAATATAAAAATTAAAATCTTAAAGTTAGATATGATATAATATAAAAAGTAGAGTAAGAATAATCTTCTGGATAGAATTATACTTCAAATATAAAGGGAAAGAGAATGGGAAAATGTGATGGGTAAAAAGACACTTAATATTAGATATTTTTTTTCTATAGGATTAGCTATATTAACTTTTTTAATGGTAATAGGGAGTTTATATAATATTAATTTTAATAATAAAGAAAGCAAAAATTTAAACTTTTAGATTTAATAATAAAGTAGTCATAGGCAAATTTATTACTAAAAAAACTATAAAATAATACAAGATTTTTGTACTAAATAAGGGCCATCATTATCCTATATTTATAAGGAGCATTGGCCCTTTTTACTGTAAAAAGATAGATTTTATTTCAGTAGGTTTGTAATTAAAGAGGAAACATTATAAAAAGTCATTTGTAAAAACATGCATATCAATATTAAAAATAATAATCAAATTATTTTTTAATGCTGAATCCTGTCGAATTCGATTGACATAAAAGGTCTACTATATTAAAATGAATAAGTTAAAAGAAAAGAAAGATATAAAAAATTAGGAGGTTAAAAAGCATGCCAGTTAAGTACATATTTGTAACCGGTGGCGTAGTATCCGGCTTAGGAAAAGGAATTACTGCAGCATCTTTAGGACGACTATTAAAAGCAAGGGGACGGCATGTAACGATACAGAAATTTGACCCATATATAAATATAGATCCGGGAACAATGAGTCCATATCAGCATGGAGAAGTATTTGTAACAGATGATGGTGCAGAAACAGACTTGGATTTAGGTCACTATGAAAGATTTATCGATGAAAATTTAAACAAAAACAGTAATGTTACCACTGGTAAAATATATTGGTCGGTAATAAAAAAAGAAAGGGAAGGTAAATATCTTGGCAAAACAGTCCAAGTTATACCTCATATAACAAACGAAATTAAAGAAAGAATATACAAACTTGGAAAACTAAACAATACAGATATAGTAATAACAGAAATAGGGGGAACAGTTGGAGATATAGAAAGCCTACCCTTCTTAGAAGCAATTCGGCAAGTAGCTACAGATGTAGGACGGGAAAACTGCATGTACATTCATGTAACACTTATACCATATCTTAAAAAGTCAGGAGAACAAAAGACAAAACCAACCCAACACAGTGTAAAAGAATTATTAGGTTTAGGAATTCAACCTGATATAATAATATGCAGGACTGAAAAAGAGCTTGATAAAGAAGCAAAAGACAAAATCGGACTATTTTGCAATATACCCGGAAACTCCGTAATACAAAACCTTGACTCCAAAATTCTATATGAGGTGCCACTTATGTTAGAAAAAGAAGGTTTTGCTGAAATTGTATGTAAAAGGCTTAACATACCTCAGTGTGAACCTGATTTAACAGAGTGGATACAATTAGTAAACAAGGCAAAAAACCTAACAGAAACAATAAATATTGCGATAGTTGGGGAATATGTAGCCTTACGAGATGCATATATGAGTATTGCTGAAAGTTTGGTACATGGTGGGATAGCTAATGGTGTAGATATAAAAATAAAATGGGTAGATGCAGCAAAAATAAAAGAAGAAAAAAGTATAGATGTTTTTAAAAATATAAATGGGATATTAGTACCCGGTGGTTTTGGAGTTAAAGGAGTAGACGGTAAAATAATAGCTATAAAATATGCTCGTGAAAACCAGGTTCCTTTCTTTGGTATATGTCTTGGTATGCAGCTTGCCGTTGTTGAATTTTGTCGAAATATTCTTAAACTTACGGATGCAGACAGTAGCGAATTCAACACTAAGACAAAAGAAGCAGTAATTGATATCATACCGGAGCAAAAAGAAAATAACAAAACAATGAGATTAGGACAATATGGGTGTATGTTACAAGATAAAACTTTAGCATACAAGGCGTATAAAAAGGAACTTATTTTCGAACGTCATCGTCATAGATATACAGTAGCAAATGATTATATTAATAAAATAGAGGAAAAAGGAATGAAAATATCGGGGAAATCAGAGGATAGAAACTTGGTAGAAATAATAGAATTATGTAATCATCCTTGGTTTGTGGGGGTGCAATTCCATCCGGAATTCAAATCAAGACCTAATAAACCCCACCCATTATTTAAAGAATTTATAAAATCTGCTTATAATTTTAGCAAAATAAAGGACTGCTAATTTTACAGTTTTATTACAACTACAAATTTCCCATTGACTCTAATTTATTCCAATGATATAATCATTACAGTATCAGGGAGAAAATATAAAACCTGATGGAAAAGTTAGGTTATATATAAGAAGGGGGGATAACCTAACTATAATCTATAGTATAGCAAAAACCCTCTTCTAAAATTAATAATATATTATACAAGGGAGGATTTTAAGAATGAGAAATCTTAGAAAATTAATGGCATTCATGGTAGTGGTTGCTATGATGTTCAGTACAATTGCTTTCGCAGCATCTGTTCCAGAAGATGTTATAGATACTGATTCAGAAGAAGCAGTTGTAACATTGGGAGCACTTGACATCATACAAGGGTATGATGAGGACGGTGTTACTTTATTCAAACCAGATAATACAATAACAAGGGCAGAATTTGCCGCTGTTATGACAAGAGCATTAGGAATGGGAACAGCAGTTGACGCTTTAAAAGGACCAACACCTTTTATAGACGTTCCGGTTGACCACTGGGCAACAGGAAATATTAATATGGCTGTTCAAATTGGATTTATTGTAGGCCATGGTGATGGAACATTTGGACCTGAAGATCCTGTAACTTTCGAGCAAGCTATAAAAATGATTGTTTCCTCATTAGGATATGATCGAGTAGCAGCTACAAGAGGCGGATACCCAACAGGTTATTTGGTAGTAGCATCCCAAGAACAAATTACAAAAGGCGTTAAAGGTGGATCAGGAGAACCTGCATTAAGGGGTACAGTTGCTAAATTATTATACAACTCATTAGAAGTTGGATTAATGGAACAAAAAACTTTCCCAAGGGATCCTGCAGATGCTGAATTTGCACCAGGGGATAGAACTTTATTAGATGAATTAGATGTTATAAAAGCAACAGGTGTAGTTGTAGCTAATGAATTTACATCAATAGATGGACCAACTGAAGCTGGAGAAGGCGAAGTTTTCATTGACGTAAGAGAAGACAGGAAAAAAGATATTTATGAAGAAGATGGAAGACCTTTCTTAGTAGGTGCAACAAAAGCTGCAGAATATATTGGTTATAGTGTAAACTTCTATTTTAAAGAAGATAGATATGGTGATGATGTTATAATTTCAATTAGCCCAAGAGCTGGTGAAAATAGAACATTTACTATTAATGCAAGTGATATAGCTGAAGTAGCTGAAGTATCCAGACTTACAGAAAACAGATATTACTACTGGGTAGATAAAGATTATGATAATAACCCAAGCTATATAGACTTAGAAGAGGAAATAAATATAATCTATAATGGTAAATATGAAACATCAGAGGACTTCTACTTTGGTGATAATTATGGTGTAACAACACTTCCCCAATCAGGAAAAGTAGTTTTCTTAGATAACAATAGAAATAACAAATATGACTATATGTTTGTTACTAATTATGAAGTAGGTATAGTTGATGAAGTAAATACTAGGACCCAAAAAATATTCTTTGATACAGAATTTGCTTCTACTATTACTTCACTTGATTTAGATGAAAGTAGAAATCAAGATATTAGGTATACCATAATAAAAGATGGTAAGGAGATAGGCTTAGAAGACCTTAGAAAATGGGATGTGCTTTCCATAGCAAGAAGTAGTTCAGTAGGGCAAGGCACACAAGTTATTAATATATTAGTATCAGATGCAACAGTAGAAGGCATGATTAATGAAATAGATGAAAATGCAGGAACTGTATTTATTGATGGCAAAGAATATGAATTCTCATCAACTTTATTAACAATAGGACATTCTGATATTGCTACAGGGGCAGAAGGTATCTTCTATTTAGACATTGATGGAAGAATAGCTGCTAATGATACTACACTTTCAAGAGCAGGTAATTATGCTTATCTATTAGAAGCAGGATTAGGAAGATCTTACGGTGAATATTATGAATTTAAACTTCTTAACAAAGATAATGAAATAGTTAACCTTGACCTTGCAGAATATGTTACTATTGATGGAAGCCGAATGAAGGCAGGCTTAGCTATTGCTGATGAAGATCTTTATGATGGTACTTTAGATGCAGAAGGCAAAGTACAAGCTAACCCTAATGGAACTATTTCAGTTATTCCTCAATTAATAACTTATGAATTAAACAGAGCAGGCGAAATTAGTAAAATTAACTTAGCCGGTTCACTTTCTACAGGCGAATATTATGATAGAAGTAAGTTCGTAGCAGTAGAAGCAAAGACAGACTTAGAATACCGTGAGTCAATTAATAGAATTGGAACAAGGTACTATGTAGATGATAGCACTTTAGTTTTTGAAATTAATGATACAGACTCTGAAAAGAGTAGTGTAAGAAAAATAAGCTCATTAACTGACGAAGGTATATACGATGCAGTATTGTATGATTCATTAGAAAATAGAGTTGTTAGTGTAATGGTTGTATATGGTAAGGTAGGTGCAGGTCTTGATACTAATCCTATTGCTTTAGTAGACAGAGTTACACAAACTACAAATGATAAAGATGGTACTCCAGCAGATAGGCTTTATGCAATATATGATGGAGAGAGAGATTACTCAATATTAGCAGAATCCGGTTTAGATATATATGGTGATATAGTAACTGGTGATATAATTCAATTTGATACAACTTCAGATAATGAATTAGATGCAAATTACCAAGTAGTATTCTCTGCACAAGATAAAGAAATTAAATTAGCTAATAACGGTGTTAAAGAAGGAACAACCGGTAAGTATTATGATTCTGAACAGTTTGTAATATATGGTGAAATTGTAAAACGATCTGGTGGAAGAATAGATTTAGAATTTAAGGATGGAGAAAATGATGTAACAAGATCCTTTACAATTAATAAAGCTAATATCTATAAATATGAAGAAGGCGTAAGAAGAAATCCTGTAACAATTGCAGAATTAGGTGATGTAGAAGCATCTGATAGAGATCCAAATGGAGAGAAAAAATATGCCTTCGTTAGAGTTTATGACTATCTTGTAGAAGAAGTTGTACTTTATAACTGGGTTGACGAATCCTAATTAAATAAAAAAAAATAAAGCTAATGCCATTAGGCATTAGCTTTTATTTTTTAAATCAAGTAATATGTGTATAGTAAAAAAGAAACAAGGTGTGAATATAATATGAGAAGAAAAACGACAGTTAAGTTTGTTACATATTTAATCTTTATAAGTTTATTAATAAATATTTCAGTATTAGCCAATAGCAAAGAAGATATTCATAATGAGCATGAAACAGCTAATAAACTATCCTTTTCACTTATGGCAGCAATTAACTATGCAATAGAAAATAGCCCCATGATAGGGATTGTGGAGTCAGGCTTAGAAAAAGCAGAAGTCAACTTATCGGAGGCAGAATATAGTCAATATAATGCTAATAAGATTACAGTTAGCACTTTTGATCTACTTCAAGTTAAAAGGGGCTATTTTACACGCATGGCAAAGATGGGTGTAGAATTATCAATTAAGAGCAAAGAGCAGACTATAGAAGGAATTAAGTTTGGGGTAGAAGCAAGTTATTTTAATCTATTAAATAGTCAAGATAATTTGAAGATTAATAAGGATATCCTAAAAGCAACAAAAGAAAATTTAGAATATGCTAATGAAAAATATAAGGCAGGTGCAATATCATTAATAGAATTAATAAGGGCAGAAAATGCATTAGCTCAAGTAGAATATGAATTAAAGGTTAGTGAAAGGGATTTGGACTATAAGGCAATGGAATTTAATAAGACATTAGGATTATCCTTAGATACAGAAGTAGTTCTTACTGATAGTCTTGAAATAGAAATACCTACCGATATAAGTCCAAATAAGGGGATAGAAAAGGCATTTGAAGAAAGGTATGAACTTATAGCAGCAAAAGAGCAGGTTGAAGTAAGCAAACTAAGTCTTGATATAGTTTCATCATACTACACACCAAATACATACAAATATCAACAGGCAAAGTATGATTATGAATTAGATAAGTATTTATTCGAAAACACAAAACAAGATGTAGAACTTTCTGTAAGGAAGGCATATATGGATATGTTAAATGCACATGAATCTATTGATATTTTAGATAAAAGCATAGAACAAATTGAGAAAGTATATGAAATTACAAGGACAAAATTCGATGCCGGAATGGCGACAAACAACGATTTAATTGAAGCCCTCAATCAATTAAAAGAATTTAGGCTTAATAGGGCAAGGGCTATATTGGCATATAATCTTGCTAAGAAGCAATATGATATATCGTGTGGTATTGGATTGCCTGGTTTATTAGCCGGGAAATGATTTGGAGGTCGGAGGTCAGAAGAGATCAGTGGTTAGTGGTTAGTGATTAGTGGTTAGAACTTAGAACTTAGAACTTAGAGCTTAGAGATTTGGAGGTCGGAGGTCGGAAGAGAGTAAAGAGAAAAGAGTAGTGATTAGAACTTAGAGCATAGAGCATAGAGATTAGTGGTTTAAAGATCGGAAGAGAGTAATAATATAAAAGATGACTGAAGGGTCAGTAAATATGATGGGGGTAACTTATTTGGGGTAGTGAGTAGATTTATGGAGATAACCTTGTGAAAAGACTTAGAGCCTGTTAGCGAAGAGAAGGATATAGCACAGCAACTGTTTGAACGAAGTGAGTTTTGCTGTGCATCCGTAACGAGCTATACAGGCTTTTAGGATTAGAACACAGTTATCGGAATAAACTACTTACGTATAAAAGAAAAACAAAGAAAAGTGAAGCGAAGAAGTTAAACCATTAGAAGATTTATAGTTTATAGGATTAGAACACAGTTATCGGAATAAACTACTTACGTATAAAAGAAAAACAAAAATCCCAGCTGATAGAATTGTCAGCTGGGATTTTTTAAAGAGGTGAAAATCTATATTTAAATCAATTAAGATGTGAACTATTTTACAATAACAATTTCCTTAGCTTCTGACTTATAAGTCCTGATGAAGATATGACCTTCTTGCTCAATATCTGCAGCTTCTGCAATTGAAACTAACTTTTTAGCAGATTCATACATATAAACATTGACATCACTTGTTTCAAAAGGTATTACTTCATCATTAACTTTTACTGTTACTATATTAGAATATCTATTAACAACTTCACCATATATTGCATCAAGGTTATCATCACTTAAATCGCCTGTAATTGCATTTTCACTTGCATCGAATAATCTGTTTATTTTATCAATTTCACCTTTTGCATTAGTTCTGAATTGTATAAGATCACCTTGTGCTAATTCAGCAAGAACTTCATCATTAGCTGCCAAGATTTCAAATTTTTCACCATTGTAAATACCATATAATTTATGAACATTTACATAATTATCATTTGTTGTTGTAGTAATTTTGTCTACAATAGCGATAGGTGATTCTGCATTTGTATCACCGGTTGAAGACTTTAATACTATAACTCCTGCAACTTTAGCTTCTGTAGCATCATAGATTTCGATATCATACTCATTATCATTTTCAAATATTGAAATATTCCTTATGGCATAATCTTCAGCATCATCTTCAGATACATCAATTACTAAAGTATCATTTGTTATGATATATTGTGAACCTATTGTTCTTGCACCAGCCCTATAAACTGCGGAAGCATTAGCATAGTCTTTTGAAAAGATATTTTTCATAAAGCCAGGTGTTTGATTTAAGCCACTATTATCTGCTGTATAGATTCTACTAATTTCTCCATTAGCATTAAGTTCATAAGTTATTAATTGTTCCTTATCTAAATCTTCAGGGTTAGCATTTCTTTCTTCATTAATAGTTACCTTTTCGGCACCTTCTAATATAACTACTTTACCCTTATTAGTAAATAACCTAAACTCAAATCTTGGATTCATACCAGTCATTTTAGCACCATCTACATAGTAGGCATAGTTATCGCCTGCTTTTGCTGTAGTATCAACTGCTGCTATCTTCCCAACTATATCAAGATAGAAAGCACCTGAATCATCTAATTTTATAAGTTCTGTATAATTCTTAGCAAGTTCGTAAAAATCTCCATTAATAAAGAACTTATCATCGTCAAGTTCGGTAACTGTTCCGGTAACACTTGAATTAGAAACTAAAATATTTATAAGTTCGTTATCAAGGCTTTTTATAACTGAAAGAACATCCCATTCTTTAAGGTCTTTTAGGTCTATATCTTTGCCCTCTTTAACAATGTTAAACTTTAAGTTTTTATTATCAGGGTCAAGTTCAAGGTTTCTGGATGAACTATACTTATCATATATTCTATGACTCTTTACATTTATATCGTCAACAACAACATTTTCAAATGAAGTAACAAAAATTATATCGAATTTGTTATCCTTATTACTATCAAGAAGAACTAACTTACCGGAATCAATTTTTAAAACTTCATCATTAATATCATCAGTAACTAATGTTTTTCCATTAAAGATAACATTAACATCTTCAACAATATCTAATGTTTCAGGCCTATCATCATTTTCTTTATCAATCCAGTGTTTAACAAGACCATTTGCTGTCTTAATACCTGAAATATCTTCGATATCATCAGCATCTATAGAAACTGCTTTATTAGCACCATTTGTTGCTGTTATAGCAATTAATGTCTTATCATTTCTATTATCATCTACTCTTACATAAAAAGTTACATTATAACCTAAAAATGCTTTAGCATTTGTATTACCAAGATTATAAGTTTCACTATCTATTTCTATAAGACCTTCACTTAAAGCACTACCACCACCAAGTCGTGTATCATCAGTAGCAGTAACTTGTCCTCTTAACTTTTCAACACCAAGAACATCTTCAAGTAATGTTTTATCAACAACTTGATAATTAACATCATTACCAAAACCTGTTTGTTCCATTAATTTAACTGTTAGTGAGTTATAAGTTAATTGTGCAACAGTTCCCCTATTTATAGGAGTATTTGCATTATTTAAATCCTTAACATTCTTAGTTATACCATTTTGAGATGCAATAACCATAAACCCTACAGGATATCCACCACTTTGTAATGCTGCAGGTTCGTAACCTAATATTCTAACAAGAATAGTAAGAGCTTCTGCATAAGTGATAGTATCGTCAGGTCTAAAAGTTCCAACATCATCACCGATAATAACTTTTTGATTAGCAGCTACATTAATATAACCCTTTGCCCAGTGATCTACAACAACATCAGGAAATTGTGATACATCTGTTGAAGTTTTAGCAACATCTTCTAAGCCTAAAGATAAAACTGCAACTTTGGCAAACTCTGACCTTTTAATTGAATCATCAGGACGAAAATCGCTGGTTTCTGCATCACCAATCATAATATTTAATGCACCTAATACAGTTGCTGCTTCTTCATATTCTGTTCCAATTACATCATCTGCTAAGTTAGCAGCAAAAGCAGGAACCATTAAACCAAGCATTATAGCAAAAACTATTGCCATTGAAAGTACTTTTTTAAAATTTGACATTAAATGAACCTCCTTAAAATTTATAAAACTTTTAAAAACTGTTTTCTTGAATAAAATATAATTGCTAATAAAATGTTTTTGTATAGAACTTGATGACTTATCATTAACCACTTACTGTTTCACCTCCTTTTGCAAATATAAAACAAATATTTATGACACATAGACCGCCATATGATGTTAACATAATATTTGATATATAAATTTTGAAATCATCTTAGTAGTTTAATTGGTAATAACTATAGTAATAAAAAATAGGACTTAGCAAATAATATTATGTTAACTACAATCGATATTGTAACTTATATTTTTATAGTAATCAAGTAGTAAAATATGTTAATAAGGATTAGAAAACATACATCATCTCCAGTCTTATCCCAGATTCAAGTTTTTAATCACACATAAAAAAAGCAAAAGATTAATAAAAAGGAAAACACCTATAAACTATAAAGGAAGCAAAAAGAATATTGCAATCATAATATTAAAATGTTATAATTAGCCTATAAATAAGAACGTTTAACTAACGAGTTACAAAAGAATCACCAATAACATTTTTAAGAAATATACCTATATAAAATTAAGATAAAGTGAGGGGAAAGCAAATGAAAAAAAGTAAAAAGAATTTATGTTACATATTAATATCTCTAATACTACTCGTTTCTTTTAACATTATTACATATGCGGCATCATTTCCGGATGTTCAAAGTGAAAACTGGAGTTGGGCAAAACAACCAATACAGGACATGACAAACAGGGGAATTATAGCAGGTTTTCCGGATGGGACATTTAAACCTTCAGAATCAGTAACAAAATTACAATCATTAATATTGCTATCACGAATATCCGGTGTAGACCAAAAGATAAATGAAGACTATGTTGAAATTGCAGAAGACATTTACAAAAGTTTACTTAATTCATATGAAATACCAAACAAAAGGGAAATTGCTTACCTATTATATAAAAACATATTAAATGAAGAAGAACTACACACTTATATATCAAGTGTAAATTACGACGAAGAATTGAAAAGATACGAAGCAGCTATTTTACTCACTAAAATAATGGGACAAGAATCATTAATTAAAAATAAAACTGTAGCAGCCATGGCATTTGAAGACTCATCTTCTATACCAGCCAATGCAAAGGCATATGTTGAATATGTCAACAAGGAAGGAATAATGAAAGGAATGTCTGAAAGTGAATTTGGACCTATGGTAAATGTCTCAAGAGCACAAATGGCAGTTATGCTTTATAGAACAATAGAAAGAAATGATAAGATAGAAGAAACAATAGTAGGCACAATAATGGAAAAAGATACAGAGGACAATATAATAAAAGTTCAAACAAAAGACAAGACAACAGAAAAGTATGAAATAGAAGAAAAAACAATACTTAAACAAAATGGAAGGGATGCCCGGCTAAATGATTTTGTAATAGGCTCAAAGGTAATATTAACAAAAAAATCAAACGAACTATATATGGTAGAATCAATTACACCTGACATGGATATGGAGGTTTCCGGGGTAATAAAAACAATGCAAATACGGGCAACAATTAAAAAGATAAAAATAGAAGTAAAAATGGATGTGGAATTAGAAACAGAGGAATATGAACTGGATGATGATGTAATAGTAATATATAATGATAAGTCTTCAAAATTAGAAACATTAGTAGCAGGTGATTATGCAAAACTCTACCTTAAAAACGGCAGGGTTAAAAAAATAGAAGCAGAGGGAAAAACAAAAGAAACTATAGGAATAATAGAAGATATAATCTTAATACCATCTTTTAAATTAAAAATAAGGCATGAAGATGACACAGTTCAGGATTATGAGGTAACTGATAATATCATGGTTACTAAAAACAGAAAAAATTCTACCTTAAGAGATATCGAAATTGGAGATAAGGTTGAATTAACATTAGAATACTATAAGATAAATAAAATAGTAGCTAAAAGCGAAACAGCATCATTAAATGGTATAATAGAGGAAATTATAATATCAAAGAATCCATCCATAAAAATTAAGGAAGCAGAAAAAGAAAACACATATACCGTTAAAAGGGACGCTGATATCTGGGTAGATAATAAAGAAGGAACCATATATGATTTAAGATTGGGTTATGCAATTCAATTCACTACAGACGGGAATTCAATAACTAAAATGGAAACAAAAGCTCCTACACATTCACAACAAATAACCGGAGTTGTAGAATCAATAAATGATAGTTATGGTTTCTTAAATATAATATCAACAGAAGATTCATCAGAAAATAAAACAATGCATCAGGTATTTGTTAAGAAAAATGCTAAAATAATAAGAAGTACTGATACAAGAACCATGTACCTTAGAGATATAAAAGAAGGAGATGTTGTTACAGCAATAGGTACTGTAAGCATGGGTGTCTTTGAAGCCAATACAATTGTAATAATTAGTGAATAGTGGTTAGTGATTAGTGGTTAGAGATGTGGAGGTCGGAGAAGAGCAGTGGTTAGTGGTTAGTGATTTAGAGGCTGGAAGAGAGCAATAATATAAAAAATGATTGAAGAGTCAGTAAATATGATGGGGGTAACTTATTTGGGGTAGTGAGTAGATTTATGGAGATAACCTTGTGAAAAGACTTAGAGCCTGTTAACGAAGTGAAGGATAACGCACAGCAACTGTTTGAACGAAGTGAGTTTTGCTGTGCATCCGTAACGAGTTATACAGGCTTTTAGGATTGAAACACAGTTATCGGAATAAACTACTCATGTCTAAAAAGAAAAACAAAGAACCTAAGCTATTAGAAGATTTATAGTTCATAGGATTGAAACACAGTTATCGGAATAAACTACTCATGTCTAAAAAGAAAAACAAAGAACCTAAACTTTCACTATTTTCCTTTGATAATAGTAATTAAAGTGCCATTAAATGATAATTAATTGTTAAAATATAAAAAAGTTTTAAAAAACACTTGAAAAAACTTCCGCAATGGTGTAATATTAAAAAAGAATAAAATTTATTAAGAAAACTTAACAATTGAGACGAATTTCTGTAACAAATGAAAAAGAACAAACATTTAACAAATAAGTAATACTTTTTTAATAATTACATATTATAAAGTGTAAGGAGATTTGTTCTAAAAAGCAGGAGGAATAAAAAGTGAATGCTAATTTTGAGGAAATAACGGGTAGTTCGTATGTTCGTAAACTTAACAGAACTAATAGTAAAAAAGTTAATTACCCAAGACGCAGCTGCATTGCAGTAGCAAGCGTGAAAATTCCAAAATCAAGTGTATCATTGTTAGTAAAAGCATCAAGGGAAAATATAAAACCGGCTAAAAGGCTCATAAATCGTAAAATTAAGACAATTAAAGAAAAAAGCAAACAAGCGAATATTAATAATATATATCGTGCATATAAGGAAAACACAAAAGAATTTATTGATAAAAAGATAAAAGCTAACATAATAAACTTTGTAAATAAACTTGGTGGAACACACAAAACTGCCATAGCAATTTCATTAGCTGCAATAATGATAATAGCTTGTACTGCAGGAATTACCTATAGGCCTGCGATAGAAGTTGCATATAACAATAAAAGCATAGGAATAATACAAAACAAATATGAATACGATAAAATTTTAAAAGAATCATTAGAAGAATTAAATGCTATTATAGGCAGAGAAGTTGTAATTGAACAAGACCCAACTTTAAAAAAAAGATGGATAACAAAAAAAGACCTAACTAAGATTGAAAAGGTTAAAGAAAACTTAAAAGATATTGTAGACATATCAATTGTAGCCTATGCCATAGTAGTAGATGGCCAACAAACTGTCTTAGCAAGTGACGAAAACACAGCAAATGAGATACTTGCAGAAATAAAGAATGGATATGCTAATGAAGAATGCGTAGAAGTGAAATTCTTACAAGATATTAATATAGAAAAAGTAGTAGCAAAAATTGCAGAAGTAGATGAAAAAGAAGGTGTTATTGCAAAGTTAAAATCAACTAAGAACCAAGTAGAAACATACAGTGTAAAAGAAACAGATACCTTATGGAACATAGCCTTAAGTAACCATATAAGCATAGATGAGATTATGAATATGAACCCCGGCTTAACTGAAAATATATATCCTGAACAAAAAATAAATTTATCAGTAGCAGAACCGATATTATCTGTGCAAACAAAAAAAGTGGTAGAATATGAAGAAGATATACCATTTGAAAAAAAGACAATTAATGACTCAAATATGTATGTAGGAAAAAAAGAAATAGTTGAAAGTGGTAAACTTGGAAAATGCAAAGTTGAAGCTGAAGTTGTTAGTATAAATGGAATAGAACAAACAAAAGACATACTAAACACTTTAGTATTACAAGAACCACAAATACAAACAGAAAAGATAGGAACAAAACCTGTACCCGTAAAAGCAGCCACAGGAATATTTAGAAGACCAACCTATGGCACACTTACATCACGATTTGGAAGACGATGGGGAGGAGAAA
>CAZRSG010000033.1:0-17484 GCA_964602705.1 uncultured Oscillospiraceae bacterium | reverse complement strand
CAAACAATATCAGTTAAAAGATTAACCCCAATAGACATATTAGCTGAAAAAAACACAGGTATTCTGCTTGATGCTTGTTTAATCTTTAATATTTGTTGTTGCGATAAACCGGTAGTAGCAATAACAGCCGGAATGTTTTTTTGTAAAGCAAAGTTTAATAAATTTTCAAGTGAATTAGGGTGTGAGAAGTCAATAATAACATCTGCACCTTCTTTACAAGATTGAAAATTTTTATATACCGGAAAGCTGTTTTCCTCCATGTTGAAAACATCTAATCCGGCTATAATTTCATACAGGTTATTTTTTTTGGTGAGTTCAGATACGACTTTTCCCATCTTGCCATTACAACCACTTAAAATAATTTTAATCATTTGTATGCACGTCCTTTCGGATGCTTTTCTGTTTTTAATTAATCTAATTTATATCCATAATCAATAAGAGTTTGTTTTAGAATATTTAGGTTAGTAGGGCTCATATCAGTTAAGGGTCTTCTAAGTTTACCTACATTAAATCCTAAAAGATTCATGGCTGTTTTAACCGGAATAGGGTTTACTTCAATAAACAAACTATCTATAAGGTTTAACATTTTAAGTTGTAGGTTTTTACTTTCAACAATATTTCCTTCCAGGTATTGCTGAACCATATTATGAGTTTCTTTTGGTGCAATATTTGCAACTACAGAGATAACTCCTTTGCCACCTAAAGAAAGGAGAGGAACAATCATATCGTCATTACCGGAATATATATCTATCTTGTCACCACAAAGATAAGCCATCTTAGCAACTTGTGCAATGTTACCACTTGCTTCTTTAATACCCACTATATTTTCTATGTCAGATAAAGATTTTAGAGTTTCCGGTAAGATATTTAATCCTGTTCTTCCCGGTACATTATATACTATGATAGGAATATTAACCTTATCTGCAACAAGCTTATAATGTTCAATAAGCCCTTGTTGGGTAGTTTTATTATAATATGGTGTAACAATTAATAAACCGTCGGAACCTACATCTTGGGCATATTTGCTTAAATCTATACAATGCTCTGTATCATTACTTCCTGTGCCTGCTATTACAGGAACTCTTCCGGCAACTTTATCTACTGTATATTTGATAGCTTCTTTATGCTCATTATCCGGCATTGTAGAAGCCTCGCCTGTAGTACCACATATTATTATAGCATCTGTTTGTTCAGAAATTTGGTAGTCTATCAGTTCACCTAACTTTTCAAAATCTATACCTTCCTTAGTAAATGGTGTAACGATAGCAACTCCGGAACCGGTGAATATAGTATTTTTCATTATACTGCCACCTTTCATAATAATTATTTACTAACTTTCCATTGTTTAATCAATTCTTCAGCGATTTGAACAGTATTTGTAGCTGCTCCTTTTCTAATATTATCTGCTACAACCCAGATATTCACACCACTATCTACACTTTCATCTCTTCTTATTCGTCCTACAAATGTTTCATCTGTGCCTGATGAAGTAATTGGCATGGGGTAAATATTATTTTCTATATCATCTTGGACAATTATTCCGGGTGCGTTTGATAAAACATTTTTTAGGTCCTGTAAATCGAATTGCTTTTCAAATTCTACATTAATAGATTCAGAATGACTGTTAAAAACCGGTACCCTTACTGTAGTAGCAGTAATTTTAATTGTATCATCGCCAAGTATCTTTTGGGTTTCATTTACCATTTTCATTTCTTCTTTTGTATAGCCATTAGGTAAAAAATCATCTATATGAGGGATACAATTTCCGGCTATAGTATATTGGAAGTGTTTAGCTTCTTCTCCATTAAGGCTACCTTTAAGATCATTATAACCTTTAATACCGGCACCTGAAACTGCCTGGTATGTAGAATATACCACCCTCTTTATTCTATAATTGTCATGCAAAGGTTTTAGGGCAACAACTGCTTGGATTGTGGAACAATTTGGATTAGCAATAATACCTTTATTCCATTTGATATCTTCAGCATTTACCTCAGGCACAACAAGTGGAACCTTAGGATCCATTCTCCAAAAACTACTATTATCGACTACAACACACCCTTTTGATACAGCAATAGGTGCAAATTTTTCACTAATACTGCCACCTGCTGAGAAAAGGACAATATCAATAGGTTTATTAAAAGAGTTTTCATTTAATTCCTCTATGGTATATTCCTTATTCATAAAGGTAAGTTTTTTTCCTGCAGATCTACTGGAAGCAAAAAAGTAATAATTTTCTATCGGTAAATTAAGTTTCTCTAAAACCTTTAAAATTGTTACTCCTACCATACCTGTAGCACCTGCAACTGCAAGATTATAATTTTTCATAAAAGTCCTCCTATACTAAGAAAAAGCAACTTAGTTTAAGGTAACCAGCTGCTTTTATTAATCAACCACATTAACATATATTTGAATGCTAATGTGATAATTTTAAAATACAGATAGCCCTCCACCAATATTGTGATGACAGTTGCACAGTTATTTGCTGTACAACCAGAATATAAACTTGCCGGAAAATTTATATTCTTCGGCATTTTTTCCTTTCAACACAAATCATTGAAGTCCGGAATCTAATTGTGCATACTTATAAAAAATGCTCCTCTATCATAATTTTTATTTTATTAATCTTATAAATATGATATCATTTATATATATTAGTGTCAAATAAATTTTTGTTCGATAGTAGGGGGAAAAGTTATGAAAGAAAAGAAAAGAAAAACTTTAATTTTTTACATGATAGTTTTCTTATTATTGCATTTATTTAATAATACTTGCCATGCATTTGATAAGCTACCTGATACAATAAAAATAGGTCTTTATTTCGACAACTCATCACTTTCAAGTGTTGAGTTAAGCTCTAAGAGTGGTTTTGAAATAGGATATATAGTCGATAATCAATATTATGAATTAACAGGCCCGATTTATGAACATAATCTTATAGTAATAGCAGATATTAATAATAATGATAGTATGTTTAATATAATAAAAATACTAAGCCCCGGACAAGATATTCCTATCTATACATATGAAAATAGTGGGGATGCCTTATATATTAAACCTATGGATGAAAACCAAGACATACCGTTAATTAATATAAACAATATAGCATATAGGGGAGCGGTGGAGTTAAAAATAAATAATAGCAACAAATTAACAGTAGTTAATATTGTTAATTTAGAAGAATATTTATATTCGGTCTTACCCAAGGAAATGTCATGGAATTGGCCGATGGAAGCGTTAAAAGCACAAGCAGTAGCAGCAAGGACTTATGCTATACTTCACATAAACAAATATATAAAGCAAGGTTTTAATTTGTGTGCAACAACAGCAAGTCAAGTTTATGGAGGTTATAATGTAGAACATCCCAATTGTACACAAGCTGTCGAAGCAACAAGGGGGGAAATTTTAAAATATGAAAACAAACCGGCATCAACCTATTATTTTTCATCAAGTGGTGGATATACTGAAGATATAAGGAATGTTTGGGGCGGAGAGTATATACCCTACTTAACGGGAGTAAGTGATCAATATGAACCAACTGAAAAGGCTGGTAAAGGAATATGGAAGCTTGAGTTAACCAGGCAAGAGATACAACAAATATTAAGTTCTAAAGCTTATGATTTAGGAGAGCTTATATCTATTATACCACTTGAACGTTCAGAGTCAGGTGGAGTTATTAAATTATCTATAAAGGGAACAAAAGGTGAAAAGATTTTTGAAATTCAGGATACAAGAATGATATTCGGTGCAAATGTAATATATAGTCAAAAGTATAGTGTTACACCAAGTAACAATAATAACATTCACCTAATTGATGGTAGCCAGCATATAAAGGCTATCCCAACAAATGAAATAAAGATATTAACAAGTGGACAAGGTGAAGCCATTCTTTTAGATAATGAACAAATTAATATTACGGATGGTCAAATAGTAAAAGGTTATAATAGCCTACCTAATAGTTTTATATTTGATGGCAGAGGTTATGGGCATGGTATAGGGATGAGTCAATGGGGTGCATATGGGATGGCTGAGGCAGGTTTTAAATATAATGAGATACTTGAACATTATTTCCCCGGAACCAATATAGATTAAGTTAGCCATAATATTAGTAGCAAAATAACATTAGTATAAAAAGAATAAAATAACAGAAATAAGCAACTATTATGCAAGGAGATATAGATAATGAGGTTAAAAGATTTTACTTATGAATTGCCGGAAACATTAATTGCTCAGGAACCATTAAAAGATAGGCAAATGTCCAAACTTATGATAATAAACAAAGAGTCAGATAAAATAAATCATGATATTTTTAAAAATATTATAAATTATTTAAAACCGGGTGATTGTTTAGTTTTAAATGATACAAAAGTAATCCCGGCACGCTTATATGGTAATAAATTAGATAGTGGCGGTCAAATAGAATTTTTATTACTTAATCAGATTACAAAGAATGAGTGGGAAATTATATTAAGACCGGGACGAAAGGCACAGATAGGAGCTGAGTTTACATTTGGAAATGGTGAATTAATAGCCCAGGTAAAAAAGATATTAAATGATGGAAATAGGATTGTTGAATTTAAGTATAATGGAATATTTGAAGAAATATTAAATCGATTAGGAGAAATGCCCCTGCCACATTATATAAAACAAAGATTAGAAGATAGGGAGCGGTATCAAACAGTATACTCACAAAAAAAAGGTTCTGCAGCTGCTCCAACTGCCGGTTTGCACTTTACCAAGGATTTATTAAGAAAAATTAAAGAAAAAGGAGTTAATATTGAATTTATAACTTTGCATGTAGGCTTAGGGACATTTAGGCCGGTAAAAGAAGATAAGATTATAGAACATAATATGCATGCAGAATATTATTCAATAAGTAAAGAAACTGCTAAAAATATAAACAAATGCAGAGATAAGGGTGGTAGAATTATTGCCGTAGGAACGACAACGTGCAGGACCCTTGAAACTGTTGCAAATAATGCTGGTTTAATTAAAGAATCAGCCGGTTGGACAGATATTTATATATATCCCGGCTACAAATTTAAAATAGTCGATTCCTTAATAACAAATTTTCATCTGCCGGAATCAACTTTATTAATGTTAGTTTGTGCCTTAGCTGGAAGGGAAAAGATATTAAAAGCATATGAATTAGCTATAAAAGATAAATATAGGTTTTTTAGTTTTGGGGATGCGATGTTTATTAAAACATAATAATATAAATGATAATTCTTATAATAAAAATTACCATATGAAAGGACGGAGTTAATGTTTAGGATATTAAAGACGGAGGGGAAGGCACGTCGAGGCGAGTTTATGACCGAGCATGGTACTATACAAACCCCTGTATTTATGAATGTCGGTACACAGGCTGCTATAAAGGGTGGTATTTCAACTATGGATTTAAAGACTGTAAAATGTCAAGTTGAACTTTCTAATACATACCACCTTCATTTAAGACCCGGGGATAAAATAATAAAACAATTGGGTGGCTTACATAAGTTTATGAACTGGGATCAGCCAATATTGACAGATAGTGGTGGTTTTCAAGTTTTTTCATTGGCAGCACTTAGGACAATAAAGGAAGAAGGTGTTTATTTTTCTTCACATATAGACGGTAAAAGAATTTTCATGGGACCGGAAGAAAGTATGCAAATTCAATCTAATTTGGCATCTACTATTGCAATGGCTTTTGATGAATGTATAGAAAACCCTGCAACATATGAATATGTAAAGAAATCATCTGATAGAACTGTTCGCTGGTTAAAACGATGTAAAAAAGAATTAGCCAAGCTTAATTTACGGGAAGATACCATTAATAAAAGGCAACTTTTATTTGGTATAAACCAAGGTGGAATATATGAAGATTTAAGGATAAGAAATATGAAGGAAATTGCAAAGTTAGATTTGCCGGCTTATGCAATAGGGGGGCTTGCTGTTGGTGAAACTCATAAAGAAATGTATAGGATTATAGAACAAGTAGAACCTTATATGCCAAAAGATAGACCAAGATATTTAATGGGTGTTGGAACACCGCTGAATATAATAGAGGCTGTATATAGGGGTATAGATTTTTTTGATTGTGTTATAGCAAGCCGTAATGCACGACATGGACACTTGTTTACCCAACATGGAGTGATAAATATTTTAAATAAAAAATATCAAACGGACTCAAATCCAATTGATAAAGAATGTTCTTGTCCAACATGCACATCGTATTCAAGGGCATATATAAGACATTTATTCAAAGCAAAGGAAATATTAGGCATGCGTTTATGTGTCATCCATAATTTATTTTTTTATAATGAATTGATGGAAGAAATAAGGAAAGCTATTGAAGAAGGGATATTTGAAACATATAGGCGAGAAAAGCATATTAGCTTAAGTATAAGGTTATAATATTAAGAATAAACGCTTTTTAAAAATTATACTTGAATAGGTTAACAGGAAAAGATATAATAGAAAAAGATAAGTTAAAAAAAGAAGCAAATAAAAAAGTTAAAAACAAAAGGAGGTGTAACATATGCCGGAAGGTGATGTAAGTATATGGCAAGCAATATTACCATGGGTATTTATTGTTGGTGTATTCTATTTCATATTAATACTACCACAAAGAAAAAGAGATAAGAAAACAAAGGCTATGTTAGAAAACTTAAAAGTAGGAGATGAAATTTTAACTGTAGGTGGTATTTATGGTAAAATTATTAGCATAAAAGATGATACTTTTACGATAGAAGTTGGTGCTGACAAAACAAAATTAAAAATTGCTAAGTGGTCAGTCAGAGATATAGAAAAGGTAGCGTAAAAGCCTACTAATAATTATTGTGGGCTTAGTATAAGCAGCAAATATTTAAATATGCATAATTAATGAATCTCCGAATAAATTATAATACAGCTAATTATTCGGGGGGGGATATTATGTTTAAAATGGACCTAAATTCTGTAAAAGACATAACAGCAGAAAACAAAATATGTGCAGGGACTATTTTAAAATCAGTAGTTTTTGCATATATAATCACTATAATAACATTTTTTGTTTTTGCAATAATTATTACATATTCAAATGTTTCGGAAACAACAATACCAATTGTTGTTATAATTACAACAATAGTAAGTATTATTATATCTTCAGTTAAAGTTGGGAAAAAGGTCAAAACAAAAGGCTGGTTAAATGGTGCTTTATCTGGTTTGACCTATGCTTTAATCTTGTATATAATAAGTTCACTTGCAATAAGCGGATTTTCATTCGATAAATATGTATTGTGTACCTTTATTTTAGGTGCAGTTTCGGGTGCGTTTGGTGGAATATTAGGTGTAAATGTTGCCGGAAAAGGTTACCGTAAGGGGGGCGTATAAAAAGTGAAACATATAAAAACACTCAACAATCCTACTTTAAAAGAATCAATAATAAAGGGTGGATGTGGTGAATGTCAGACATCGTGTCAATCCGCCTGTAAAACATCATGTACAGTAGGAAACCAAAAATGTGAAAAGTTTGATAAATAATAGAAGTTAGCACACAGATAATAGCCTGGGCAGCGACCTGGGCTATTATAATAATATAAAATTAAACCTGGTTAGGGGTATAAGGATGATACATAAATTTTCGATAAATAATATCAATATTGTCTTAGATGTAAATAGTGGAGTTGTACACCTTGTAGATGATATAGTATATGATATTTTAAACTATTATGATAGTAACGAAAAATTAGAAATCGATAAGGAAAAAGAAAATTTAAACTTTAAAAAGTGTTTGATAAAACTAAAAGATAAATATAATGATATACAAATAAAGGAAGCCTATGATGAGATAAAAAAACTACAAAAAAATGGTTTGTTATTCACTGATGATATATATGAAGAAATTGCAGATAAATTGGACATGCCTTTTGTTGTAAAGGCATTATGTTTACATGTAGCACATGATTGTAATATGAGATGCAAGTATTGTTTCGCATCTACCGGTGATTTTAAGGGAAACAGGTTACTTATGCCAAGCCAAATAGGCAAAAAGTCAATAGACTTTGTAATCCAAAATTCAGGAAATAGAAGAAATATTGAAATTGACTTTTTTGGTGGAGAACCATTAATGAATTTTGATGTGGTAAAAGAAATAGTAGAATATGCCAAAGATGAAGGTGTAAAACATAATAAAAACTTTCGTTTTACCATTACCACAAATGGATTATTATTAAATGAGGAAATAAAGCAATATATAAATAATAATATGTATAATGTAGTCCTTAGTTTAGATGGCAGAAAAGAAACAAATGACAGAATGAGGGTAACTATTAACGGAAAAGGTAGCTATGACAGCATAGTAGATAAATTTATTGATATGGCTAACTCACGGAAGCAAGATAATTATTATGTAAGAGGAACATTCACAAAAAATAATCTTGATTTTTCAAAAGATGTATTACACCTTGCAGATTTATCATTTAAACAAATATCTGTGGAACCTGTTGTTACAGATGAAAAGGAAGAATATGCACTTAGGGAAGAAGATTTACCTCTTATTTATAAAGAATATGAAAATTTAGCAAATGAGTATATAAAAAGGAGAAAGGGAGATAATAAATTTAACTTTTTTCATTTTATGATGGATTTAAGGCAGGGTCCATGTGCAATAAAAAGGCTTGCAGGTTGTGGTTCAGGGCATGAATATCTTGCTATTACACCGGAAGGAGATATTTATCCATGCCATCAATTTGTTGGAGAAAAAGATTTTAGAATGGGCAGTGTTTTAACACAAGAGTTTGATAAGGACATTATGGATATATTTAAAAAATCTAATATATATACTAAGCCCGATTGTAAAAAATGTTGGGCGAAATTTTATTGCAGTGGTGGATGTTCGGCTAATGCTTATCAATATAATGGTAATATTAATAAACCATACTTTTTGGGATGTGAGCTACAAAAAAAACGAATTGAATGTGCTTTAATGATACAGGCGGCACTATCTATGGATCAAGAAAATGATAACATAAAATAATATAGTATTGACTATATTAAATGGTGGATATATAATAATTTTGTGTGAAATTAACAAAAGATTGAAATATTAATAATATTTTAATAAAACTTTTGTTATATAATAAAAAAGAAGGAAAAACTTAAGATTTTTAATTAAGGGGGAATATGCGTAAATGGTAGTTAAAAGTTCAATAAAGTTTGCAACAATAGTTATAATAATTTCAATATTGTTGTATATTGCATTTTGGGGAGTATCTATGTTTGGGCATAGAATACCAAGTGCATTAGATGAAGAATATGGAATAAGACGTGGTTTAGACCTAACAGGTGGCTCTGTTATAACATATGAAGCAGACGTTAATTCGGCGACTGATGCTGAAATGGAAACTGCGGTAGGAATGCTAAGGGAACGTTTGGACAATCTTGGTTACTTTGAAGCAACCATTACCCGCCAAGGGGAGAAAAAAATTAGAATAGAAATACCTGCGATATCCGATCCTCATCAAGCAGTAGATGAATTAGGTAGAACAGCAGAGTTACAATTTGTTGACCCCGATAATGAGACTGTATTATCTGGGAAAGATGTTGTAGATGCAAAGGCACAATATGGTCAATATGCAGAAGGAAAACCTGCGGAAAATTATATTTCATTAGTAATAAGTGACGAAGCAGTACAGAAATTTTCAGATGCAACTGCAAAGGTTACTCAGCCGGAATATCTGCAATCTGAAAAAAACTATATAGCTATTAAATTAGATGAAGAAGTACTAATGCAACCACATGTTAGTGAACAATTATCACAAAAAGAATTAGTAATAACCGGTGGGTTTTCAGCTGAAGATGCAGGCTGGAAGGCTAGCCTTATCAGGGCAGGTAAGCTGCCATTCTCATTAAGAGATGTAGAATTAAAAAGTGTAGAAGCAACACTTGGAGAAAAAGCATTAGAAACAAGTTTAATAGCTGGACTAATAGGAATAATATTGGTATTAATTTTCATGTTAATTAGTTATAAAGTTTCCGGTTTAGTTGCTGATTTAGCATTACTTGCCTATATAGGAATAGTAACTTTTATAATGGGTAGCTTTAGGTTAAACTTAACCTTACCCGGAATAGCAGGTATTATCCTTGGTATAGGAATGGCAGTTGATGCTAATGTTATAATATTTGAAAGAATAAAGGAAGAACTTAAGGCAGGAAAGACATTAAGAGCTTCTATTGATTCAGGTTTTTCAAGGGCATTTACTTCAATACTTGATTCAAATATAACAACACTAATTGCTGCAATAGTATTATGGAAATTTGGGACAGGACCTATAAAAGGCTTTGCAATAACCCTATCAGTAAGTATTATAGTAAGTATGTTCACAGCTCTTGTTGTAACAAGGTACTTATTAAAACAAACGGTAGGCATGAATATAAAAAATACGAAACTATACGGTGCATAAGGGGGAGGGAGAAAAATGTTTAATATTATTGAAAAAAGAAAAGTATTTTTTGCAATTTCATTAGTAATAATTTTAATTGGTATGATTTTTATGATTATACGAGGTTTTAATCAAGATGTTGATTTTATTGGTGGAACAGCTTTGCATATTAGAATAGGTCAACAATTTGATAATTCAGAAATCAATTCTATAATAGAAGAAAGTATAGGATCTGCTCCTTCTTCGGTGCAAAAGTCTGGGGATAATCAAGAGGAAGTCATTATTAAAATGAAGAAATTAACCTTAGAAGATAGGGATAAGGTATTTGAAGGATTATCAGAAAAATATGACTTAAATAAAGAAAGTGACTTATTATCAATAGACGATGTTGATCCAACCATAGGTAAAGAATTAAAACAACAGGCCTTAGTAGCATCATTAATTGCATCAATATTAATGCTTATATATATAAGTTTTAGATTTGAATTCAAATCAGGTGTAGCTGCGGTAATAGCACTTATACACGATGTACTTATAATGCTTGCAGTATATTCTATATTTAAGGTACCAATAAACTCATCATTTATAGCTGCAATACTTACTATATTAGGTTATTCGATTAATGATACAATAGTTATATTTGACAGAATAAGAGAAAACAATAAATATGCCAGAAAAGAAACTTTTAGCAATATAGCAAACAAAAGCATATGGCAAAGTGCCGGAAGAACTGTAAATACTTCTTTAACAACATTAATAACTATTGTTACATTATATATACTTGGTGTTCCTTCAATAAAGGAATTTGCCTTTCCATTAATAGTAGGGATTATAGCAGGAACATACTCATCAGTATTTATTGCTAGTTCCATATGGGCAATGTGGTACGATTGGGGAATTAATAAAAGAACAAAAAAGGCATAAAAAAATTACAATACAATACAATATAATATAATATAATTTAATATAATATAATTTAATAGTATTATAAAGAAAACAAAGAAAAATTATAAAAGCTATAGCATACTTTAATTTCATAGTATTGTTATAGCTTTTTAAAAATATAATCTAAAAATAAGCCACCTATAACAGCCTGGGCAAATATAGCAACAGAAGTTTTAGCTGTAATAAAACCAATAAAAACAGTATAGTAATTATAAATATAAACCTTATTATTAATAAAATGTAGTATAAGAGCAATTATTAATAAACCTATAGAAAATTGAATACCATGAACTATAATTTTTTTTGCCGGTCTGGCAACAGTATTTATAGAATTTATAATTTTTTTGACAGTCATGCTGCACCCCCCTTAATTATTATATAATAAACCAACCACCTATATATAGCAACATAAGATGTTCTTTCGGGCAGACAGAGTCGTCGCCCTTACATGTACAATACATATATAGTAACATAGGATATTAGTATAATTCAACAGAAAATACTTTCCATTAGCCTATTAGCCCTTTAGTTTTAATAAATAATCATAATTTATTGCCTATAACTATTAAATAATTAATATTTACTCTTAAGTGCCTAAAAGCACAAACTATAAATTCACTTTTTTGATAAAAGCTAATCATGAATAATAAGCTGATAAGAAGAAAAAATAAGATTAGAGCTTAAGAAGGTTGGTTTTAGGATAATAATTATGTTATAATAGTCGCAGTATAAAGATTTTAGGATGTGGTGCTGGTGGAGGAAAGAGTATTTAAGATATTAGAATACGATAAGATATTAGCCGAATTGGCAAGGCTGACAAATTCAGAAATGACACGGGATAAGGTAATGAAACTTTATCCATCAAAAGATATTAACAAAATTAAGCATATGCAAAAAGAAACAAGTGAAGCATTTAATATAATTATTAAAAATGGAAATATACCGATTAGCAGAATAAAGGATATAAGATCTGCCTTAAAAAGGGCGGATATAGGGGGAATTTTAAGTCCAAAAGATTTATTGGAAATAGCAGATGTCCTAAAGGTATCTAATAAGATAAAAAGGTATATTGAAAATGCTTTTAAGGAAGACAAACTAACACATAGCATCATAAAACAAGATATAAAACTAATAAAGAACTTAAAGAATATAGAAGAAGTGATAACAAGCTCCATATTAAATGAAGATGAAATAGCAGACAAAGCAAGCCAAGAGTTAGCAAATATCAGAAAGAAAAAACAAGTTGTTAATAATAAAATAAAAAATACCTTAGATAATATAATAGCATCCCAACATTATCAAAAATACTTACAAGAAAATATAGTAACAGTAAGAGAGGGGCGGTATGTAGTACCGGTAAAAGCAGAATATAGGGCTAACGTTCAAGGGCTTGTGCATGACACATCAGCAAGTGGGTCTACTTTATTTATTGAACCGATGACTGTAGTTCAAGGAAACAATCAACTTAGGGAATTAGAAGTCAAGGAAAAGAATGAGATAGAAAAAATACTTGCAGAATTAACTATGATGATTCAAGGGGAAATTGAATACATTAGAGGCAACTTAGATGTTATCATTAAGCTTGATTTTGTATTTGCAAAAGCAAGATTAGCATTAAACTGGAATGCTGTTCCACCTAAAATGAACTGTAATAAATACATAAACATAAAACAAGGCAGGCATCCCTTATTGGATAGTAAAATAGTAGTGCCCATTGACTTTTATATAGGTAAGGATTTTGATACATTAGTAATAACCGGACCTAATACCGGTGGAAAAACAGTAACTTTAAAAACAGTTGGATTATTTACTTTAATGGCACAATCTGGATTGCATATTCCTGCAAAAGATGGTACAGAAATGGCAGTGTTTGATAATATTTTCGCTGATATAGGAGATGAGCAAAGTATAGAGCAAAATTTAAGTACATTTTCATCACATATGAAAAATATTATTAAAATATTAAGCCAGGTAGATTCTAATTCATTAGCCTTATTTGATGAGTTGGGGGCAGGTACTGATCCCGTGGAGGGTGCTGGATTAGCAATGTCTGTATTAGAACATCTCCGTATGATTAATTCAACAACTATAGCCACCACTCACTATAGCGAACTAAAGTTATTTGCAATAGCAACTGAAGGCATAGAAAATGCCTCTTGCGAATTTAATGTGGAAACTTTAGCACCAACTTATAAATTATTAATAGGATTACCCGGTAAAAGTAATGCATTTGCTATATCCCAAAGATTAGGATTAAATTATAATATAATAAAGAGGGCTAAGGAATATATATCAGCGGAAGATATTGAATTCGAAGATATAATCTCTAATATTGAAAAAGACAGGCAAATTTCAAATCAACAAAAGGAAGAAGCTTTATTATATAAGCAAGAAATAGAAAATTTGAAAAATGATATAAGCAGGCAAAAGCAAGAAATAGAGTCTAATAAAGAAAAGATACTAAACGAGGCAAGAAAAGAAGCAAGGAGGATAATACAACAAGCCAAAGACAAAACAGAATATTTATTAGCTGAAATTAGGAGGTTAGAAAAGGAAAAAGAAGAAGGGGAAAAAAATAGAAGCATAGGTCAAATAAGGTCAGAATTAAGAAACAATATAAGTAAATTAGATAAGGCTATTTCAAGCTCGACCATTCCAAGCAAGAGATATTCTAAACAAGCAAAAAATCTTAAAAGTGGTGAGGATGTTTATATTTTAACTTTAGACAAAAAAGGAAGGGTACTTAATCCCCCGGATAGTAGTGGGGAAGTCCAAGTACAAGTGGGAATTATGAAGGTTAACGTTCATATTTCAAACTTAAGACTAATAGAAAATAATAAAGAAGAAAACAAAAGTTATACTATGGGTTTAGCAAAAATTGGTGCATCTAAGATTGCCAATATATCATCGGAATTAGATTTAAGAGGACAAGTCTTAGATGAGGCCTTGCACAATACAGATAAATTTTTAGATGATGCCTCATTAGCAGGGTTACAAAAACTTACTATAATTCATGGTAAAGGAACTGGTGCATTAAGGACAGGAATTCATAGTATGTTGAAAACACATAATCATGTAAAAGATTTTCGCTTAGGGAAATATGGGGAAGGAGAATCCGGGGTAACTTTAGTAGAGTTAAAGTAAAAGAATGTAAAGGGTGATTTTTTGAAAAAGTGGCTTATTAGGCATAGAAAAGCAGACTATGAAAAGTTAGTAAAAGATCTTGGAATAAATAGTATAATTGTTAAAATTCTTGTTAACAGGGGTATAAAAAAAGTAGATTTAATTAAAGCTTTTATAAGCCCTAAAGTAGAAGATTTACATAACCCACTTGAAATGAAGGATATAAATAAGGCTATAAATATTATTGATAATAAAATAAAAGAAAAAAGAAAAATAAGAATTATTGGTGACTACGATGTAGATGGTGTAATGAGTTCCTATATACTATATATGGGCTTAAAAGGATGTGGGGCAGATGTAGATTATGAAATTCCCGATAGAGTAGAAGATGGGTATGGTATAAATATTAGTATGATAGACAAGGCTTATCAAGATAATATAAATACTATAATAACTTGTGATAATGGGATTGCAGCTATAGATGCTGTTAACCATGCAAAAGAGTTAGGCATGACAATTATAATAACCGACCATCATGAAGTTCCATTTACAGAAGATGATGAGGGTAAACGAATATATGTAAAGACTAAGGCTGATGCTGTAATCAATCCAAAACAAGATGAATGTAACTATAAATTCAAACATTTATGCGGTGCCGGGGTTGCGTATAAGTTAGTAGAGGCCTTATATAATAGTAAAGGAATTGATAAAAATGAATATTATAAATTTATAGAATTTGTAGCTATAGCAACTGTCTGTGATGTTGTAGACTTAGTGGGTGAAAATAGAATATTTGTACAAAAGGGTCTTGAAATGATAAATAGAACGAAAAATATTGGTTTACAAGAGCTAATAAAACAAAATGGAATTGAAAGCAATAAAATAAAAGTTTACCATTTAGGTTTTATAATAGGACCATGTATAAATGCGTCAGGACGTTTGGATACGGCAAAAAAAGGCCTTGACATGCTTATAGATCAAGATAAACAAAGAGCAAAGAAATTGGCAAAAGAATTATACAACTTAAATCAAGATAGAAAATTGATGACGGAAAAAGGAACAAATAAGGCTATAGAAAAGGTAGAAAATACTGATATAAAAAACGATAAAATATTTGTTATATATATAGATGATATACATGAAAGTCTGGCAGGTATAATTGCAGGAAGGGTAAAAGAACTATATAATCGCCCGACAATAGTCTTTACAAAAACACAAGGACAAGAAGATATAGTTAAAGGATCAGGCCGTTCAATAGAAACTTACGATATGCATGGAGAATTACAAAGATGCACAAGTTTATTAATTAAATTTGGAGGTCATCCAATGGCAGCAGGTTTAACTATAAAAGCTAAAGATGTAGACTTACTCCGTAGAAGATTAAATGAGCAAACAGGATTAAATGATGAAGATTTAAAAGTTAAGCTTATACTTGATACACAATTAGAAATAGAAAATATTAATAAGGGCTTGGTAGATGAATTAAATAAATTAGAACCTTTTGGAAAAGGTAATTCAAAACCAATATTTGGTGAAAAAGAAGTTAAAATAGAGGGTGCAAAAATATTAGGAAAAAACAAAAATGTCTTAAAATTAAATATTAGTAAAAAAGATAATAGTAAAACGAAGATTACAGGAATATACTTTAAAGAAATTGCAGATTTTGAAAAGCTTATTATAGATAAATACGGTAAAGAAGGTTTAAAAGGATTATATAATAATAAAGCCAATAATATATATCTCGATATTGCTTATTATCCGGAATATAATATATATAATGGACTAAAAAATATCCAACTTATTATTCAAGATTTTCGGTGAAAAAATACGGCTTATATTATATAAAAAGAAAATAACTATGATATAATGAACAAATTTTGTCCAATTATAAAAAACATAAAGGCAAACACAAATAATATGATATGTGGTATAGAGGCAGCAATGTCACAGACAATAATTATAAATGGTGTGGAGAAATCTGTTCCAAATCAAGTAAGGTTTCCGGATGAAATGATTACAACCGGTAATATTTATGGTCGAGAAGAAATAGGGACTTGGGTAGATGGTGCAAGGGATATACTTATTGAAAGTTATGATAAGTGGATTCTTCCGTCAGAATTAGGTGTAAGTTGGGCAAGGTTAGGTAATGAAGTAATATTTTAAATATAATTATTATTTTTAGTATATAAAAAAGAGGGCAATTTTGTAGCATTTAATTAGACAAAATTGCCCTAATATATATAATTAATATTCTATATTTTTAAAGGCTTCATTATTTGATTTCCGGTTTAATAATTCATTATCTTTCATCCAAGCAAAAAAACCATTCCAACGTGCAGGATCAATGTAGCCCCACTTGTTTGAAAAGTATAATTCGGAGATGACTTCCTGTGAGGCATGTATAAGATTTTTATCCATTTCAGGAGCATACTTTAATAATATATCCGCTGCTTGTGAAGGGTCTTCTTTAGCCAAGCTATATCCTTTTGCTGTAGCACGCATAAACTTATTTAATAAATTAGGATTATAATTAGCAATTTTATTATTAGTTACTAAAACCGGAGTATAATAATCAAATATTGGATTGATATCCTTAAACATGATGAAGTTTGTTTTAATACCTTTTATATCAGCAATAACCTTATCCCATCCTTCATAAACCCAAACGGAATCAAAATCCCGTTGTATACCTGAAAGACTATTAGTTGCAGAATTAGGTATAAAATCTACCTTATCGGGATTACCACCATCTATCTTAATACATTCTTTTACAATTGAATCATAAATAGGTGTTTCCCAGCTACCATAAGACTTTCCTTCCATATCTTTAAAACGTTCAATATTTTTTTCCTTTAAAGATAATATACCACTTGTATTATGCTCTATTATAGAGGCAAATGCAATGATTGGGAGGGGTGTATCTGCATTAGCTGCAACTAAAACCTCCTCTTGAAAAGAAACTGCAAACTCTGCCTTTTCTGCAGCTACTACTGATAGGGCTCCACCTTCCGGA
>CAZRSG010000032.1:16127-17648 GCA_964602705.1 uncultured Oscillospiraceae bacterium | reverse complement strand
ATGGCAAGTATATTATATAAGTCAGACATTTCTATTTGTATATTATATTCTTTTCGTAATCTCTTTTCTATTTCATAACCTGTTTCCCCTAAATTTCTAACATTAATACTTAATTTTGTTTCATCAAAATCATTACATCCTTCATTCCCAACAACTTCTTGACCAAAGGCATATAAGCCCTCTATCTTATTGATTTCTGCTCTTGCCCAACGAACTAAGTTTAATGTTTTTTCTAACATATTTGAGCCTTGCATTGCTAATTGTTTTCTTGCTATATCAAGCGATGACATTAATATATAGGAGGCACTTGTTGTAAATGATAAGTTTAAAACCTGTTTAACCTTTTCCGGTGGAATGATATTCCCCCTTAATAAAAGGATAGAACTTTGGGTCATTGCTCCACCGGTTTTATGTAAGCTAACAGCACTCATATCTGCACCGACTTCCATTGCTGTTAAGGGAAAGTTATCATGGAAGGACATATGTGCCCCATGTGCTTCATCTACCAATACTGCCATATTATGATTATGTGCAATCCTTGTTATTGCTTTTATATCGGAACATATACCATAGTATGTTGGGTTTATTAGGAATATAGCTTTTGCATAGGGATGTTTCTTTATGGTTTTTTTTATACTTTCTTCCGTTACACCGGTTGCAATTCCAAGCCTTTCATCAATCTCAGCTTGGACATATATGGGTATAGCACCACTTAATATTATACCTCCGACTGTAGACTTATGTGCATTTCTTGGAATTATGATTTCATCTCCCGGCTCACAGGCACTCATAATCATTGCCTGAACCCCGGCTGTTGTACCATTTACAAGAAAGTATGCATTTTGTGCACCAAAAGCCTCTGCACAAAGTTTTTCTGATTCCATAATTACTCCTATAGGGTTACAGGCATTATCTAAGTCCTCCATACCATTTACATCCATTTGTAAAACTTTATCTCCAACATATTCTCTAAATTCTTGAAGCCCCTTCCCATGTTTATGCCCCGGTACATGAAAAGGTATCACCTTGCTATCAACATAATCCTTTACAGCATTAAAAAGAGGTGTTTTGGTTTGTGTTTTTTTGTTCATATCAAACAACCTTCTTTCTTAATTTTATTGTATTATTTAATTAGGTATCTTTGCATGGATACTACAATCATATCCACCCATAAATATCATATGTTTTTAATTTCTTTTCGTGCATCGTTACTTGCTCTTTAGTGTATTGTTTTTCGAATCAATTATACAATATATTTTGGGATAAGAAAAGTATATTTTAGATAAAAAAAGAAGCTATAAATTGCAAGTTTTAATGCCCAATTTTTTAAATCGGTCATTTCATTTTACAACTTAGCTAAAAAAAAGAAGCATCTAAGTTCTGATACTTCTATCTTTTTTTATTAAATGCAGTTTGAATTTTAATTCTGGAGTTCTGCCACCATTCAACTATTTTAAACTTAATTTGAACAGGTAAGTCTCCATTCTTATTTGATGTGATTATTTTATATTCTTCATCAGT
>CAZRSG010000032.1:0-16117 GCA_964602705.1 uncultured Oscillospiraceae bacterium | reverse complement strand
AGTCAAGACTTCTTTTAAAGATTCTTTTGCTTCTTCTGTCATTTCCCCCTGTGTTGCATCAATAAAACATAATGGTGGAAAAAGAACACACCACCAATTTTCACCCAGACCATTACCGATTACAATCCGTAAAGCCTCATAATTCCCTGCCGGCAATATAACATCCCCATAAGTCTTAGTTGGAAAGGGATATATTCCCGTTGAGACCTTTACCTTATAATCTTTACCATATCTATCAATTTCATTTAATGCTATATTTTCTATAAATAATAGTTTATCCTCAATCATTTCTTTGGTAACATCTATATTTTCAGTTTGATCAAAATAATCTTTCATTTCCCTAATAATTCTATCTTTAACATCCAGTTTTAATTGCTGATCTTCGGGTGAATTACTATTGGCTATAACATGAAACCTTAGCATGTTATTGGCTAAATCAGCCTGTACACTATTTGAGTAGTTGCTAACATATATTGTAATACTTGTTCCTATTATTAAAGCTAATATTAATTTTTTCATGATAACTTCCCCTTATTTTTATTATACTTTAAGTATTAACTTAAATAAGGAAAATCATACATTTATTTTTATTTTTATTTTTTTCTTGTCTGATTTTCTAAGGATTTAATCATGGTCTTTTTTTGGTGCATTATATGGGCAGAAGCTAATTGTCTTGCCGCTTCTCCATCCCTTTTCTGTATTGCAAAGTATATATCATTATGTTCTTTTACAAGTTCTTTAGGGCTGCTGTAATCTTTAAGATATACAACCCTAAACCTATGTATTTGGTCTTTTAGATTTGTTGCTATTTGCAAAATCTTTTCATTTCTCGATGCTATGTAAATAATTTCATGAAATTCTATATCTTTTTCTATCAAACCTTCTACATTATTTTCCTGCATATACTTCTCAAACTGGTTTATAACTTGGCCAAGTGCATTAATTTCATCATCTGTTGCCCTTTTTGCTGCTAATTCTGTCGCAAGTCCATCCATTGCACTTCGCACTTCAAGTACATTCATTATATCTTTTTTTGAAAGATCCGCTATATAAGCACCTTTCCTTGGTGCCATAGCTACCAAGCCTTCTAATTCTAATTTCCGAATGGCTTCTCTTACCGGTGTTCTACTAACGCCCATCTTCTCAGCTATTTGCACCTCCATTAGTCTTTCACCAGGTCGCAATTCACCCATTATAATAGCATTCCTTAAAGTCTCAAATACTATTTCCCTTAAGGGCCTATAATTATTTAAGTCCGTATCAGATAGCCTTTCTACACCATTTAATTCTTTATACATATATTTACCTCTCTTTATGTTTACTAACTTACTACTTATATCTTTATTTTTAAAATGTGGAATTGGCTATTGTATGTGTCACAAAAACATCTCGTGTTATCTTTGATAGCCTTTTAGTAGCTTTATATGCATCAATTTCATTATTAAATATCCCAAATACTGTAGGTCCGCTACCACTCATAATGGCACCAAGTGCACCATCCTCTATCATAATTCTTTTTATTTTACCTATAACTTTATGCTCATTTGCAAGTTTTTCTTCCAAAACATTGTACATTTCTTTTGCAATCATCTCTTTATCTTGGTTATATATAGCATTAATAACCATCCCGGTATTTGGTCTTTTTTGTATCTTATCGCAATTCAAACTTTGATATACTTTTGCTGTAGATAACCTAACGTTTGGTTTGGCAAGGACTATGATTGATCGTGGCATTAATGGTAATAGGGTAAATATGTTGCCGATTCCTTCTGCCAAAACCGTACCTCCAATTATACAATAAGGGACATCTGCTCCTAATTCTTTACCTATCTTTATCAATTTCTCTTTAGAATATTCGGTCTTAAACATCTTATTTAAAGCTATTAAAACAGCAGCAGCATTTGAACTGCCTCCTGCTAAACCGGCAGCTACGGGAATCCTTTTGTATATGTTTATTCTTATTCCTACATTATCAATATCAGCAGATTTAAAAAATAATTGGGCAGCCTTATAGGCTATATTTTTTTCATTGGTTGGCAGGTAAGGCAGGTTTGTTTTTAAATATATACCTCTTCTTATCCTTTCAATATAAATATCATCTGATAAGGCAATTGTTTGCATAATCATCTTTACATCATGGTAGCCATCATCTCTTTTATTGAGTACATCTAATGTTATATTGACTTTTGCCCTTGATTTTATTTTTATACTTTTCATAGCTTCACCGCCTAACTATACAAGCTTACAGGTTAAAAACTTTTTTGTTTGTAAAAACATATTTTAGATTAGTAATATTATATACATAATATTGTATTCTTTCAAATCTTTTATTTTATTTAATAAGATTTATAGTTATATACGGTTTCTTTCGGTTTTTATAATTGCGTTAATTTCTCCACCGATTAATATTACCATTCCACTTATAAAGAGCCATGTTAATAAGACTATCCCACCGCCTATGCTACCATATACCTTAGAAAAGTTCCTAAAATTATTTGTGTAATATGAAAAACCTAAAGATGCAAATGACCAGCCTATTGCAGAAAAAGTTGCCCCGGGTATAACTTCTTTCCAAGTAAGTTTACAGTTTGGTAGTGATTTATATAGGGTTGCAAATATAAAAGTCATTACGGAATACATAATAATATATCGTAAGTATAAAACAAAATATAAGTTTGTTTGCATTTCTATTTTATTTCCCACAAACTTTATTATTATTTGTCCAAAAATTAATAATAAAAATAAAAATAATATAATTGTGATAACAAGTATAGTAAATAATATGGATATTGCCCTAACCTTCCAAAACTTCCTGCTTTCTTCTACTTCATAGGCCTTATTCAATCCTTTTATTATTGAGTTCATCCCTTTTGATGCTATCCAAAAAGTTGATATAATACTAAATGATAAAAAACTGCTATTTCTTTTTTTTATTACCCCTTCTATAACTTCTTTAATTATTTCAAAAACATTTCCCGGAATAATTGCGGATAATTTATTTAAATAAGTTTCTATTGATATTGGAAAGTAACTGATTACTGTTACTATAAATATCAATAATGGAAGAAATGACAACAAAAAATAATATGCCAATTGAGCACTTGACGCAGAAATTTCATGTTTATTATATCGTTCATATAGACTTTTTAGTCTGCTAAGGGTCTTTCCCATCTTTTCTCTCCTTAAGAAAAACCTACTTTATAATTTTTTAGCTGATTATAGAGTAGGTTTTATTTATGTACTTATTATTTAATCATATATTGTTAAATTATTAAAGTCTAATTTAAACTTTAAAATTATTTATTGTTTTTTTATAATTCTTATTGCATTTAATACTGCTATTAAGGCTACACCAACATCCGCAAATACTGCCTCCCACATTGTTGCTAAGCCTCCTGCTCCTAATAATAAAACTATAATTTTTACACTTAATGCTATTGTTATGTTTTGCAATACTATATGGCGTGTTTTTTTTGCAATTTTTTTTGCACTTATTATTTTTGAAGGTTCATCTGTCATTAAAATAATATCTGCCGCTTCTATAGCAGCATCTGAACCTAATGCCCCCATAGCTACACCTATATCTGCCCTTGCCAAGACCGGTGCATCATTTACACCATCACCTACAAACATAAGATTATTTTTTCTTTTCTTCCCCAAATATATTTTATCCAATATATCAACTTTATCATGGGGAAGTAATTGCGAATAAAATTCTTTTATCTTTACTTCCTTTGCTACTTCTTCTGCCACCTCTTTATTGTCTCCTGTAAGCATTATAAACCTTTTTACACCCATTTTCTTTAGCTGTTTAATAGTTTTTGCCGAATCTTCTTTAATTTCATCCGATATAATTAAATGACCCATATATTCTTTATCTTTTGCTATATGGACAAATGTTCCAAGCGTGCGGCTTTCTTTGTATCTTATATTTTCTTGCTCCATTAAATTGCTATTTCCGGCAATAATCTCTTTATCTTCTAATTTCACCTTTATTCCAAGACCAGGGACTTCTTCATAGCTTAATAGTTTGCTTTTATCTATCTTTTTACCATATTCATTTAATATCGAATCTGCTATGGGGTGGTTAGAATAGCTTTCTGCAATTGCTGCATATTCTAATAAGTCTTCTTTATTGATATTAGCATCTGCAGGTTCTATTTGAGTAACTTTGAAAGTTCCTTTTGTTAATGTGCCGGTCTTATCAAATACTATAGTATCAACCTTATTTAAGGCTTCAAGATAATTTCCTCCCTTTACTAATATGCCATTCTTTGACGCTGCACCTATACCCCCGAAGAAACTAAGTGGAATGGATATTACTAATGCACATGGGCATGATATAACTAAAAATATTAAGGCCTTGTATATCCACTGTGTAAATTCATATGTCTGCATAACTATTGGTGGTATAATTGCTATAGCTATAGCTAAAAAAACTACAATAGGTGTATAAAACCTTGAAAACTTTGTTATAAAGTTCTCACTTTTTGTTTTTTGGCTACTTGCATTTTGTACCATATCAAGAATTTTTGATACTGTTGAATTACTAAATTCCTTAGTGACCTTTATAGTTATAAGGCCGGTTTTATTAATTGAGCCTGATAAAATTATGTCACCTGCTTTTACTACTTTAGGTATTGATTCACCCGTTAAAGCTGATACATCTATTATTGATTCTCCATCTATTATTATACCATCAAGAGGGACCTTTTCACCGGGTTTTACAACAATCTCCTCATCAATTTTAACTATTTCCGGTGCAACGATTTTTATATCGTTATCAATTTTTAAATTAGCTATATCCGGTCTAATACCCATTAATGATATTATAGATTTTTTCGACCGTGCAACAGCTTTATCCTGAAAATGTTCTCCAATCCTATAAAATAACATTACTGCCACACCCTCGGGAAACTCTTTTATAATAAATGCCCCTATTGTCGCTAAAGCCATTAGAAAATTTTCATCAAAAATCTCACCTTTTTTTATGTTTTGTAGTGCCTTTAATAATATTTTACCGCCTATTAATACATAGCTGATAAGAAAAACACCACCTACTAATATTAAATTATGTCTCACAGGTGAAATTTTTAAAAAATATGCTAATAAAAAAAATGCTATTCCTAACTTAAATCTATTCTTATCATTTTTTTGGTTGGGAGGTTTTTTATATCTTATACCCTTTTGGTAACCGTATATCTTCTTACCTTGGTAAAGCACATCTAAGTCAGGTTCTATCTTTTTAACTATTTCTGCTGCCTTATTAATAATTGTACCTATCTTCTTATTATCTAATTCACTTGTTTGCATTATTTCTATATTTATCTTCTGTGTTATAAGATTTGCAGATGCTTTTTCAATCCCCTCAACTTTTTCTAACTTCTTTTCTATTTTCATAGCACAATTCATACAAGTTAGGTCTCTTATATCTATTTCAATATTCCTTACTTTTCTCATATTTTGCACCTCACCTTCATCAATTACATCTTATTTATAAATACCTGAATTATGAATTATAAATCCTCTCCTTCATTAATTCCACCTTACGAATAAATACCCTTTTTTATATCGTTTTAAATATATTTTTATATTTTATGGTTCATTTATATGATCTAAACCTTGGTTAAATATTTGCTCTACATGCTCATCATCTAAAGAATAATATACTACTTTCCCTTCCCGTCTATTCTTTACCAGTTTAGCACCTTTTAATGCCCTAAGTTGGTGTGAAATTGCAGACTGACTTACTTTTAATAAGGCAGAAATATCACAAACGCACATTTCTGAAACAGATAGTGCATATAAAATTCTTATTCTTGTCGAATCCCCAAACACCTTAAATAAATCTGCTAAATCATAAAGTTTTTCTTCGCATGGCATATGTTGTCTTACTTTAGCTACTATATCCCTATGAATTATATTGTAATCACATTTTTCAATATTGACTTCTTGATTCAATAGTTTCTCCTCCCTTTTATCAAGTCAACATATGCACAATCATTCATATGTTAATAATATTATATATTTTTCCCACCACCTTGTCAATTTTTTTATAGATAAAATTTTTGTAATTAATTCAGCCATAATAAAAGCCCTATATAAGTAGGCCAGTTCCTATTATATAAGGCTTTATCAAGGAAACAAATTTATATTTTCTTTACCTAAGATTGATATTAACTTTTAATATTTATACATAACTTGTCCACAGGAATTATTACAAAATCATATGATTTATAAACTTGTTCACAGACTTATCCACATTATCCACATAAAATATTTCCACAAGATCAAATTCTTTTTGTTCCCCACCTAAATAAAAATGGATATACCCATTAGCAAATAATCACTTATTATAAACCCCTTGTTTCACATTTTTGAAAGTTATGTTTTATATCTTTACACACATCTTTAATATAGTCCGGCCTATGTGCTTCCTTGGCTAATCTTATATCTATATGCTTAGTATTTAATTCCGGTTTCCTATATTGCTGTAGTACATATCTTTTTGCACCTACAATTAATTTTGCAATCTTTTTTATGTCTTGATTATTTAATTGTGGAATAAAGGTGGTTCTAAATTCATATTTCAACTGACTTCCCATTATAATCTTAATGCTTTTTTTTATATTATTTATATTTACCTTAACACCTGTTATCTCATCATATCTTTCTAAGGGTGCTTTAATATCCATTGCAATATAATCCACAAGATTATCAGAAATCAGTTTTTTTAAACTATTAGGATTAGTTCCATTAGTATCTAATTTAACCTTAAGACCTATTTCCTTAATTTTTATAATATATTTTTCTAATTCCGGTTGAAGGGTTGGTTCACCACCGGTAATAACAACAGCATCTAAAAATTCTCTTCTTGTCTTTATTAGCTTTAATACTTCTTCAGAATTATAAAGCTCTGTCTTTTTATTTTCAATTAGTATCCGATTATGACAGTAGAAACAATCCATATTACAGCCCGGTGTAAATATAACAGCAGCTATTTTACCCGGATAGTCAACAAATGAATTATTTTGAATTCCGGCTATTTTCATACAACTTCATCTCTTGCTATCAGCATTTTCCTATCGTTATATTCTTGTTTTTTACCGGGGTTATAGTTTTGTATTGGCCTTAAGTATCCGGTAACTCTTGACCAAACTTCTGTTTCTGCCCCACATTGCGGACATTCAAATTGTTCACCGGCTATATAACCATGTTCATTACATATACTAAATGTCGGTGTTATTGATATATATGGCATCTTATATTTAGTAAATATTTTCTTAATTAGGTTTTTAGATACATTAATATCTTCAATTCTTTCACCAAGGTATAAATGTTGAACGGTTCCCCCTGTATATAGTGATTGCAACTCGTCTTGTAATTCCATAAGTTCAAAAATATCATCAGTATAGCCAACAGGTAATTGTGTTGAATTTGTATAATATGGTATCTCGTCCCCTGCTGTTATAATATCCGGGTACCGCTCCTTATCAAGCTTTGCTAATCTATATGAGGTTCCCTCAGCCGGAGTTGCTTCTAAATTATAAAAATGCCCCGTTTCCTTTTGGATTTCAACAAGAATTTCCCTTAAATAGTCCATTATTTCTAATGCAAATTCTTGTCCTTCCGGCGTTGTAATATCTTTACCCATAAAATTAATTACAGCTTCATTCATTCCCACTATTCCTATTGTATTAAAATGATTATACCAATACTCACCACTACGAGCTTTTACATCCCTAAGATAGTGCGTTGAATAAGGATATAGACCTTTTTCCGATTGGTCTTCTATAATCTTTCTTTTAATTTCTAACGAGGTCTTACCTGCATGGACTAACTTCCATAATCTTGATTTAAATTCACTTTTTGAAGTAGATACATAACCTATCCTCGGAAGGTTAATAGTAAATACACCTATAGAACCTGTTAAAGGATTACTGCCAAATAAGCCCCCTCCCCTTTTCCGTAATTCTGTAACATCTAATCGCAAGCGACAGCACATTGAAACAGCATCTTCAGGTGATAAGTCTGAATTTATATAATTCGCAAAATAAGGTATTCCATATTTACATGTTATCTCCATAAACTTATCTACTACCTCATTATTCCAGTCAAAATCTTTTGTAATATTTATAGTTGGTATCGGAAAAGTAAAAACTCGTCCTTTTGCATCACCTTCAAGCATAACATCACAAAAAGCTTTATTAAATACATCCATTTCTTTTTGGAAATCCCCATAAGTTTTGTCTTTCATCTTTCCGCCTATAATGACAGGTTCATCCTTTAAGGTATTAGGAACTTTTATATCAAAGGTTAAATTTGAAAAAGGACATTGAAAACCAACCCTTGTTGGAACATTTATATTAAATATAAATTCCTGTATGCATTGCCTAACCTGTTCGTATGTTAATTTATCATAATATATAAAAGGGGCACAGTAGGTATCGAAACTTGACCATGCTTGTGCACCGGCAGTTTCACCCTGGGTTGTAAATGTCGAATTAACTAATTGGCCTAAAAATGATCTTAAATGACCGGCAGGCCTGCTTTCTACCTTACCATAAACACCACCAAACCCATCCGTAAGTAATTGTTTCATGTCCCAACCTGCACAATAAGGGCCAAAAAAGCCTAAATCATGTATATGTGCTTCGCCAGTTTCATGGGCTTCTCTCACATCTTCAGGATAGATTTCATGTAACCAATACTGTTTAGTAAATACCTCACGAACGTAATTATTTAAGCCATTAACACTTTTATTTGTATTAGCATTTTCCTGTATGTGCCAGTCCCTATCACCAAGGTAATCAGAAAACATCTCTATAGTTGCACCTATTAAGGCATTTATTTCCCTAGCTCCTTTTCTTTTTTCGCGATATAATATATAAGCCTTAGCTGTTTGGGCATGACCATTTTCGATAAGTACTTTCTCTACGATATCTTGTATACCTTCAACATCAGGAATAGAATCTTTATAATTAATTAGTACTAAATCAACAACTTGATTAGATAATTCCTGTGCTTTATCAAAATCTTTTCCCCCGCAAGCAGTTGCTGCCTTAAATATCGCCCATGTAATTTTATCAGGATGAAACTTTTCTATTGAGCCATCTCTTTTTCTGATTTTCGTTATCATCAATTCGTCCCCCTTTTTTTCATTTATGTATTAATTTTAAAACAAACAAGTGATAAATCTGTAAATAATTTATAGAGAAAATACAAAAACTAAATATTTGCTTATATATATTATTTGCATAATCACTATATGTTGTAATAAAAATTATAGCATATACTATAGGTAGTATGCAAGACCTTTTTTATTTTATTTTAACCCTGCCCTTAACTAAACCTTTAAATCTTAGGCTTAGCCTGAGTTTTTATTTTTTTACAATTTTCTACACTAAGTCTTCTTTTTCATCTGTTGATAATGTGGATAAGTCTGTGTATAACCTTATAAATAAGACTTTTATATGTGTATAATTTTTATATTAATTTTACTTTTTATAATTTATAAAAATTTTTATTTACATTAACACAAGATAAATAAATTTAGTCACTTTTTGAGTCCTTGTTTCATACTATACTATTGAACGAATTAAAAGGAGGGTTATCTTATGGTTGATACAAATATTGAAGGTGGATGCGGTTTCGGTTTCTTTGGTAATGATATGTGGTTATGGATAGTAATCATTGTATTGATACTTTGTTGCTGCTGTGGTAGCGGTGGCAGAAGAGGCCTCTGCAGGTAAGTCTCATACACTAACATACTTTTCAAAGCTGACTTTAAAGTCAGCTTTATTTTTTCCCTTGAATTTTTTCATAATCCATCCTATAATATATATTCAAAGATTTATTTATAATTATGAGGAGGAAGTTTTATAATGAAAATTAAAAAGTTTTTTACAACACTTTTATGTGCTACAGTATCATTAAGTTTGTCTAATCGTACATACACAAAAACTACTAATGATAAAAACCCTATTGTAACAATAACTATGGAAAATGATAAAAAGATTACAATAGAACTTTATCCGGATATTGCCCCAAACACAGTTAAAAACTTTATACACCTAATTAATAACGGTTATTATAATAATTTAACTTTTCATAGGCTTATCCCTGGCTTTATGATCCAAGGTGGGGACCCTGATGGTAATGGAACAGGCGGCCCCGGTTATAGCATAAAAGGGGAATTTTCTTCAAATGGCTTTAAAAATAACCTTATACACGAACGTGGTGTCTTATCAATGGCACGATCCGGTAATCCTAACTCAGCCGGTTCACAGTTTTTTATTATGACTGCTGATGCCCCACATTTAGATGGTAATTATGCAGCCTTTGGTAAAGTTATCGACGGTATGGAAATAGTAGATGATATTGTCTCTGTACCTACTGATTCACAGGACAAACCAATAGAAAAACAAACTATGAAAGAAGTTACCGTTGAGCTTTTTAATGTAAAGTATAAAGAACCCAAAAAGGTAAAATAATATATCTTATGAAAATAATCCAATGATTTATATTTTAAAACTTATATGTAGACCCTTGTAATTAATTAAAATTTAAATTAGGGCAGACAAAGCCTATCTGCCCTAAAACTAATATAACTTAAACAAAAATAAATGCATATATCTCACATTAGCTTATTGACAAGATTACCTTTTAAATATAAAATATAAATCGTACGTTTAATTTATAATAACTTTAAGCTATATATAAATAAAGATACACAAATTACTATATATGCACCTGTAGTCCAGCAGGATAGAGCGTTCGCCCCTAAGGGTCAGGTCGGTCTTGCTCCAAAACTGAATAAAATTATGAAAAAAAGTGAATATGGCCTCATAGTACAAGGGATAGTACAAGCCCCTCCTAAGGGTTAGATACAGGTTCGAGTCCTGTTGAGGCTGCCACTCAAGGTCTTGAAAGTACTGCGTCTTCAAGGCCTTACTTTTCCCTAATTTTATTTCAACGTTATTTTTATTTTATGCATCAATAATGAATATTTGCTAACAGGAATCGAATAGCAAAAGTGAGTTTTGCTAACAAAAAAGCACCTATCTCTTTAAGGTAGGTGTTTAGATATATATCTGTTATTTATAATAAATATTTTCATGCATTGCCTTATTTTTCTCTTGGTACTGAAATGGTACCGTTTACTATATTGGGTATTGGTTTTTTTACCTTTACACCATCAACTTCCTGAAAATAATATGCTGATTCTACTTTTATTTCATAAGTAATGTAATCAGGATCATCTCTATGCTCGGCATTTATGCTTCCTATGGTTATTGTAGGTTCTTTTTTTCTAACATCCCCTTTATCATCATCGAACTCATTTTCCCTTCTTTTATTGTCAGGCCTTATTACATCTACCTCTATTTCATCATCAAATATAAGTTCACTGTCTTCATTAACATCTATAATTTTTATTACTTTTGCATCCCCAACTATTAGTGTACCAAATAATAGTATCATAATTAGTACGCTTGTAAACTTTTTTACCCAATTTTGCCTATTAATACTTTTTTTCTTAAACATTTTTATCTCATCTCCTATCCTTTTATTGTTTAATATCTGCCCGTTCATATATATCTGTTGATTATTAAATTTTTATATGAATATTTTTATCATTTTATACTCAATTCTATTTAAAAATGTCCTCTATATTTAAAGCTTTACTATTCACATCATTAACCTGTGTCAGCATCCATTTTTTTATTAAAGTTAGCATTCCCTTTAATGCTGTTTGATCTGTTTGAAAATAGAATTTCAAGTATTGTTCCTTAGCATCATCAAATAATGTCCCTTTGACATTCAAACTACCTAATCCCTCCATTTCAAATTTAATGTATGAACCATAAGAAATATCCTGTAAATATGCTGTGCCTGTCAGGTTATCATATATACTTTCTAAATCGTTAATAAAATTTAAGAAAGACTTAATGTCAAATTCGAACTTACTTTTACCACTGAAAGAGTATGATACAACATTTATTATTGCCGATGAATTATAAGGATTCCCTATATCTATATCTTCTTTTGAAAATATAACATCCGTAATATATAACTTTTTTTTATAATTATTTGTATTTAGTTCAAAAATATTTCCCATATTATTTACTCCTTTTTATGGTAAAGAGAATTCTTACAGCAATTAATTGTATGTATCTCAATTGGCTTCATATAAAGCTAAGTGGTATACTTTAATCTTCAAATCAGAGCATACCACCCTCTTAATTATATGTCATTCATGGCATATAATGTAGAATCATCGTCTGACTCACGAGGTTGTCAAACCCCCGTCCCCTTAATACCTGGGCTTTTAAGCGTCCTTAAACACCTAATATTGTAATTTCCTTTGAGTGCGTTAAGTTTTTTAAAATCCATTCCATAAAATCATTTAATACATCTAACAATGCTGCACGACTACCTTCAAAATTATTATCAAAAACTTTTTCGGTACTAACTGTTACTATTTTTTCATCATTAATAATTTCTTTAAACGTAGTGGCATTTTTCACTTTGACCAATAATAGTTTTATCTGTTCACACAACATTAGTAAATTACTCTCATTAAGGACTGTTATTCCATAATGGCTATATTCAGGAACAATTTTATATATTATCGACTCAAAAAATAAAAATGTTTCTTCGTTAAAGTAAACTGATGAATTGTTCCAACAGACACCTTCATATTTTTGGGGTAAAACCTCAAAATAGCATGTTCCTTTAATTTGCTCTTTATTAAACATGGCTATCATTCCAATCACCTCTTTCCAAACGAAACAATCGTTCCGTCTGGTGCTATATCAATGTATTTTCCACTTTTAATATATCTCATAACACCTTCAGTATAGCCATCCACTTTATGAGTGGTTGCTCCCTTTAAGTTCTTAGAAAACTCTACCGCTTTATTTATATATTGTTCTTTCGTTTTTGCTCCTACCTCGTATAGTTTTAAAAACTTCATAATAGTAACACGAACATATATAAAATATTGCTAATTTGCTACTCCAAACAAACTTACGTATGATGTTCTAACTACATTTTTTTATCATGTTTTATAATAATTAACAATCCTTATGTAAACATCTTTTGCTTACGAATATCTTCACCAAAGAATTTTAAATGTGAATAGTTACCTAATAATCGTGATATTACCCTTTCAGAGTATAGGTTGATTAGTTCCTCCATATTTAAGTTTGTGCTTATGATTGTTTTTTGTTTGTTTAGCAGCCTTGAATTAAGTATATTAAAAAATGCAGAACTTGTATAAGTACTGATAAATTCTGTTCCGAGATCGTCTATTATTAAAAGGTCAACATCGAATATCCTATTTATAAGGTTGTATTCGTATTCTTTATTTTCAGATCGATTAAATTTATAATCTTCTAATAGATTAAAAATTTTATAAGATGTTTGATAAAAAACAGTTTTACCTTTATCAAGTAAATCTTTTGCAATACAACTGGATAAGAAAGTTTTGCCTAATCCGGTTCCGCCATATAAAAGTAAGTTTTCATCGCTTTTATCAAAATTGATTACAAAGTTTAAACAATACTGAAAATTACGTTTGGCATTTTCCTGTGGCGAAACCTTTTCATTTGTATCTACTTTATTAGAATAATACCTAAAATCAAAATTATCAAATGTCTGTGTATCAAGAATAGCCTGTAAATTTGATTCTTTATAAGCAATATCAATAAGTTTTTGTTTAAAACATTGACACAAGTCACTTTTAATGTAGCCGGTATCCTTGCACCGATTACAAAGATATTTTATAGTTAAATAGTCAATAGGAAAACCATTTGAATGTAAAAGTTCACCTTTTTCCATATTAAGATCAATATTTTTTTGCCGTATTTGTTCAACAGTTTCTTTAGGGTCATTAGAATTATTAATAAGAACCTGTTTTGTTAAGTTTAGTCCGGTAGCATATAATTCGCTATCTATTTCAGCAATACGGGGAATTAACTTATAAACCTTACCCTTTTTTTGCTCTAATTCTTTTTCATGATTATCCCTAATATTTTGATACTCATTTAGAATCTTTGAATAAATTTGTTTATCATATGACATAGTTATAATCATCTACTTTCATTTAAATTTTTGATAGTTTTCTCTCTTGCAAGCCTTTCTATTTCCTTAAAATCATATTTTCTTTGTGTAAAGTTTATAAATTTATTAGGTCTTTTAAATGTTTTTATTTTAGAATTAGCTAAACCTTTTTTGCTAATAAGCTCACTATGTTCCTGCTTATCTTCATTAACTGCTTTCATTGTTTTGATACCTTGCTTATGCCATGATTCAAGAATAGAGTTTAAGTAAGGGAAAGATAACTTTCCGGTATTTAATACTGTTAAGTTATAAGCAGCTTCAATTAATTCATCATTAAAACCTAACTCATTAGTCCATTTTAAAATATAAGTTTTTTCCGGACTTGAAAGACTTCGTTCATAAATACCAAAAATCTTTTTAATTTTATATATTAATTTATTTTTTTTCTCAATTGTTATTAAATATTGTTCAACTCTTTCAATATCATTTAACCCTTTATTGGCCCAATCGATTGCCACCTTTTCAATATAGCGTATATTTGTCTTGTTTATTGAAATACAATATTCTATTAGCATTATTATAACTTCTATAGGTAAGTTAAGCCAATCATGTAAACCGTACAAGGTAATAATATCTGAGGAACTTAATAATTTGCTAAGCTTCTTTTGTGCATAATCATATAGAAAACGTATGGATTCATTTTGCTCAATAGATAATGATATTTCCTCAGGTGTATATGATGGTTTCATTTCAGATGTAATAATTGTAGTAAAAGCAGATTCCGATTTATAATTAGATGAAATATTTATAAACTCTACATTAAAATTAGAAGGGGCAGAATTATCATCATTTTCCTTAATTATTAGATTAACTACACCGATAGAATCCCAATATTTCCATGCATTTATAACATCAGATTCTAAAATATTAAGTGCAGAAGCTATATTTTTATTTTTTATCTTATATTCCTTATTAAAAGAATAACGAAGCCCATATAGGTAGACCTTAACAAATGTAGGGTTAGCTTTTGGCATATATTTATCTATAAAAATTGTAGATAGTGGAATAAAATCTATTTGGTTATTATGTATAAAATTATAGGTTGACATGTATACGCCCCTTATTTATGGTTTTTATACTTAAAATACCTTTTGTGGGATTTATGAATTTATATTTTAATCTAAGTAAAGGTAAAAATTACACCTAAATAATAAATCAGGTGCATATTTTTAAAGTTTTTTGGCATGCCGTATAGGATTCGAACCTATGGCCTCATGATTCGTAGTCATGCACTCTATCCAGCTGAGCTAACGGCACATATTAAAATAGCATACATTATAATAACATTTATTCGATAAAAAATCAAATATTTTTGGCGGAGAGTTAGGGATTCGAACCCCAGGCCGGCTCATCGCCGGCACGAAATTTCGAGTTTCGCACCTTCAACCACTCGGACAACTCTCCATGTAAGATAATTTTATTATTTATTACTTATTATTTCTAAGCTCTTTAAAAAAAGCTGTAAGTGCATTTGAGCATTGCTTTTCTAATACACCTGTTGTAACATTTACATTATGATTAAAATTAATTATGTTAAATAAGTTAATAGCTGTTCCTAATGCTCCGGTTTTAGGGTCTGTAGTGCCTATTATAACCCTTTGCATTCTTGATTGAATTATTGCACCTGCACACATGGGACATGGTTCCAAAGTAACATACAAATCACAGCCGGTTAATCTCCAAGCACCTAACTTTTTGCATGCTTTTTGTATAGCAATTAATTCTGCATGGGCTGTAGCATCTTTTCTTTTTTCTTTTAGGTTGTGTGCCTTTGCGATAACTATATTATCTTTTACAATAATGGCACCAATAGGTATTTCTTTTTTTTTATATGCTTTTTGTGCTTCATTTAATGCTATTTGCATAAAAAATTTATCTTTTTTTCTAATCAAAATATTTTCATGTCCTTCATATCCTTATAAAATATTAAAGTTACATTTCAAAATTCCTATTAAAATTATATCACACCGGTTTAAAAAAAGGAACAGTATTT
>CAZRSG010000031.1:14069-18127 GCA_964602705.1 uncultured Oscillospiraceae bacterium | reverse complement strand
GTGTAATAGGCTTGGCAAGGGAAACGGCAGTAACTTTTAATAAACCTTTTAAATATCCTGATATTAAATTAAAGGAAAATAAGGAAAAGGCAGAGAACTATGTAGAAATTGAGGTGTTGGACAAAGATTTATGCCCAAGATATGCAGCTAAGTTAATAAAGGATGTCAAAATTGAACCCTCACCCCAGTGGTTAAAACAAAGGTTAACAGCATGTGGTATAAGGCCAATAAATAATATTGTTGATATAACAAATTATGTATTATTAGAATATGGACAACCCATGCATGCATTTGATTTAAATAAGCTTGAAGGACAGAAAATTATAGTAAGAAGGGCAAAAAATAATGAAAGCATAAAAACATTAGATGGGCAAATAAGGAAGTTGGATGACAATATGCTTGTTATAGCAGATGCAAAGGCACCTGTAGCAATAGCCGGTGTTATGGGTGGAGAAAATTCTGAAATAACTGAGAAAACAAGTACAATATTATTTGAATCTGCAAATTTCTTAGGTACTTGCGTTAGAGCAAGTGCCAAAAAGATAGGCTTAAGAACAGAAGCTTCATCACGATTTGAAAAAGGCTTGGATCCTAATAATGTAATTAATGCCTTAGAAAAGGCATGTCAATTAATAGTACAACTAAATGCTGGTGAAGTAATTGGTGGAATTATTGATAAAAACTATAATGATAATAAAACACAAGAATTACACTTTCGCCCCCAAAAAATAAATTCATTTTTAGGTACAAACATAAAAGAAGAAACAATGGTAGATATATTATCAAGATTGGAATTTAAAGTAGATACTGATAATATGATTGTAAAAGTACCTACATTTAGGGGAGACATAGAGGGAGAAGCTGATTTATCAGAAGAAATTGCCAGGATATACGGTTATAATAAAATAAAAAGTACAATTATGTCCGCAAGTGCAACTTTAGGGCAAAAAAGTTATAAGCAAAAGTTAGAAGATAAAATAAAAGATAATTTAATAGGTCAAGGACTTTATGAAATTATAACATATTCCTTTATGAATCCTGCAGTATTTAAAGAATTAAAAATACCTGAAAATAGCAGATTAAGAAAAGCAGTTGAGATATCTAATCCCTTAGGGGAAGAAAACAGTCTAATGCGTACAAGCCCTTTACCTGCAATCTTAGATGTAATGCGTAGAAATTATAATAAAAGAATAGAAGAAGTAAGACTTTTTGAATTAGCTACCATATATACTCCAAAAGAAGTACCTATTACAGGCTTACCGGAAGAAAGAACTCTTGTAACAATTGGAATGTATGGTAAATTAGATTTTTACGACTTAAAAGGGGTTGTAGAAGAATTATTAAATAATATAGGCATAAATAAATACGAATTTATAGCTGAAAAAAACCAAGAATCATTTCACCCGGGCAGGACAGCTAAAGTTGTAATAAATAATCAAGAAATAGGCATACTTGGGGAAATTCATCCGGATGTAAGTAATAATTATGAGATTTCAACACGACCTTATATAGCAATGTTAGACTATAACATGCTTTTACAAAATGCAGAACTAATTGCAAACTATAAACCATTACCTAAATATCCTGCAGTCACAAGAGATATTGCCATATTAGTAAAAGAAGAAATATTAGTAAAAGAAATCGAAAATATAATAATTGAAAATTCGGCAGGATTATTAGAAGAAGTTAACTTGTTTGATGTATATAAAGGCAAACAGACTCCTAAAGGGAAAAAAAGTGTTGCATATGCAATTACATTTAGGTCAGAAAAAAAGACCTTAACAGATGAAGATGTTAATAAGGTATTTGAAAAAATTATAAAAGAACTTGAAGATAAAATAGGAGCAGAACTTAGAAAATAGCTATAAAAATAAAAAAAATTTGTTTAAAAAATGGCTTGCAATAATAAGTAAAATGTATTATTGTTCTATTATAGAAAGCATTATTTAAGACAATATTATAAAGAAAGGGTGATTGGGTATATGAAAATGAATGAAACAATGAAATTTAGTGTAAAAAATGAAAAAGAAAAGCAAGTGAAGGAAATAATTCAAAATGTATACCAAGCCCTTAAGGAGAAAGGTTATAATCCCATTAATCAAGTAGTAGGATACATTCTTTCCGGGGACCCTACCTATATAACTAATCATAATAATGCAAGAAGTCTGATTAGAAAAATAGAAAGAGACGAACTTCTTGAGGAGCTTGTACGTAACTATCTTAAAGAATAGTGTTAAGCCAAAAGCAAAATGTTAACAGGGTGGATATAATTATATCCACCCTCAATTACTATAATTAAAGCATTTATATAAAGCAAACTATTAGGGGATGTTAAGTTTGGAATACATACAATTAGGAAAAACAAATCTTAAGGTATCAAGACTATGTTTCGGTGGTTTAACAGTAGGACCCTTGCAAGCAAATCTACCCATAAAACAAGGGGCAGAAGTAATAGCAGAAGCCTTCAATAGAGGTGTCAACTTTATTGACACAGCAGAATTATATCAAACATATCCTTATATAAAAGAAGCTATTAAAATGTCACAGAAAGAAATAATTATATCAAGCAAAACATATGCATATGATAGAAAAGGTGCAGAGGAAAGTTTAAACAAAGCCCGAAAAGAATTAGATAGGGATATTATAGATATATTTATGTTACACGAACAAGAAAGTGCCTTAACATTAAGGGGACATCGTGAGGCATTAGAATTCTTTTTAGAGTGTAAGGCTAAGGGAATTATAAAGGCTGTAGGAGTATCAACGCATCATATAGCAGCTGTAAAGGCGGTATGTGACATGGATTATATAGATGTAATTCACCCAATTGTCAATTACAAGGGCTTAGGAATTGTAGATGGAGAAATTACAGAAATGTTATCAGCAATAAAACAAGCATATGAAAAAGGAATTGGAATGTATGCAATGAAACCTTTAGGTGGTGGCAATTTAATATCCAATATAGAAAAAAGTTTAAATTATGTATTATCAATACCATATATTCATTCAATAGCTTTAGGAATGCAATCTATAGAAGAAGTTATTGCAAATATAAATTTTTTTGAAGGCAAGCCAACAGAAGAAGACCTAATAAATAAGTTAAAAAAGAAAAAACGTAAATTACATATAGAAGATTGGTGCATAGCTTGTGGTAATTGTATAGAAACATGTGGCCATGATGCAATATACATTGAAAATGCCAGGCTACAAGTAAATCCGGAAAAATGTATACTATGTGGGTACTGCGGTAGCCGTTGCAAGGAATTTGCCATAAAGATAGTTTAATTAAAGATAGGAGCATAGGATGAGAATACTTGGTATAGATTATGGAGAAAGTAGAATAGGATTAGCTATAAGTGATATGATGGGCTTGATGGCACAAGGTCTATATACTATAAACACAAAAGAAAATAAGGATTTCTTAGAGGAAATAGCTAATATAATAAAAAAAAATAATGTTACAAAAGTAGTTGTAGGCCTACCTAAAAACATGGATGGTACAATAGGATTTAGGGGAAAAGCAACAATGGATTTCATGGAAACTTTAAAAAACCATATTAAAGTTGAAATACTTGCATGGGATGAAAGATTAACAACCGTATCGGCTAATAAAGTTCTTAATGAAATTAATATTAGAGGCAAGAAACGAAAAAAAATTTTAGATACTGTAGCAGCAACATATATTTTGCAGAATTATTTGGATAGCATAATATAGTAGTTAAAAAATGTATAATATTCTTAAAATAAAATAAAATAATAATTAGCAATTGACACTGGCATATAGATAGGATAAGATTAGATAAAATTCATAAATGAGGTGATTAAAATGTTAGAAGAAAGAGATGATATTGTGGTATTAGTTGACCCGGACGGTCAAGAAATGCAATTTGAACATATTGATACATTTGAAGTGAAAGGTACAGATTATATTGCATTAATACCCTTAAATGATAATGAAGAATATGATGGAAATAATAATGAAGATTATGAAGACGATTATGATGAAATAGATGACGATGAATTAGAAGAAGATGAAATTGTAATCTTAAAAATTGTTA
>CAZRSG010000031.1:481-14059 GCA_964602705.1 uncultured Oscillospiraceae bacterium | reverse complement strand
GTTAAAGATGGAGAAGATGGAGAGAAATTAGTATCCATTGAAGATGAAGAAGAATTTATTCAAGTATATGAAGAATTAAAAGAACGGTTAGAAGAATCGTTTGACTTTGTGGATATAGATTATGATGATGAGGATTGGAACGAAGATTGGGATATAGACGACGATGATGACGAAGATGAAGATGAATAGCACAAAATTCTTGAACCATATTAAAAATATAATTTGGTAAAAATTGTACTTGAAAAGGAAATATATTTATGCTATTATATAAACATAAAGAGATCCTGCTGTGTTCGTGATAGGCATGTATTTTTAACCAACATTTATTAAAAGGGAGCCCTACTCTCGTTTGTGGCATATAAGCCCCACATGTAACAAGGGGACATATAAGATAATCAGGAGGGCACCCACCTGCAAAAGCAGGTTTAAAATACAGCAGAATAACGGCATAGCGGGGACTTTTTAGTTTATAATATACTCGTATATATGGGCAGCTAAGGCTGTCCTTTATTTTTTACACATATTTAATAACAAATATTATGGAGGCTATAAGTGATGGAAGGTTTCTTTTCAAGAACTGAATTATTATTGGGTTCTGGGGCATTAAATAAATTAAACAGCAAAAAAATTTCTATATTTGGTTTAGGAGGGGTAGGTTCCTTTGTTGTTGAGGGCTTAGTGCGTTCAGGTATTAGTAAATTTGTATTGGTGGATGATGACTTTATATGTAAATCTAATATAAATCGGCAAATACATGCTGAAGTAGGAACTATTGGCAGGGCTAAGGTCCAGTTAATGAAGGAAAGAATATTAAAAATTAATCCCAAATCTAAAGTTGTTATTTATCAAAAACTTTATAATTCAGATACAGCAGATGAACTCATTCACCGGGATTCTGACTATATTGTTGATGCCATAGACAGTATTGCTTGTAAGGTTAATCTTATAGTTAAGGCAAAAGAAATGGGTATTCCCATAATTAGCAGTATGGGAGCCGGAAATAAATTAGACCCTACTAAATTTAAGATAGGAGATATTTATAATACTTCCGTTGACCCTTTAGCAAGGCGTATGAGGAAGGACTTACGCCAAAAGGGGGTAGACTCATTAAAGGTTGTTTATTCTACAGAGAAAGCAATTTCTATAAAAGATAAGATAAGATGCGAAAATTTAAGTGATAAGGCTGAAATAAAGGCAGGCTATGTCAGTAAGACTATAGGAAGTGTTGCTTGGGTACCTTCAGTAGTAGGTATGATTATTGCCGGTGAACTTATACAAGATTTAATTAAGTCTTAGGTATATAAAATCCGATTATTCCAAAAGATATTAATTGATGACTATTATAATCTAAAGGAGTAGAGCTTTGGAAAATAGTAAGATTAAAAAACTATGGAAGTATGGATTAATTGGTATAATTACCGGCTTATGTAATGGTTTATTTGGCTCAGGTGGTGGAATAATTGCAGTTCCCTGTATGGAAAAATTTTTAAAGGTTGAAAAGCATAAGGCTCATGCAAGTGCTATTTCTATTATTTTACCCTTAACAATAATAAGCGTATATTATTATATAAAGAATGACTATCTTATATGGGGTCTGGCTGTATATGTTTCTATTGGTGGTAGTATAGGCGGCTATATAGGGGCACGTTTACTAAAAAATATTCCTACCGATATTCTTAGAAAGATATTTGGTGTCTTCATGCTTATGGCAGCGATAAGGATGGTGTTTTAAGATGACTATCATTTCACTTATTGCAGGCATATTATCAGGTATTATTAGTGGTATAGGAATAGGTGGGGGTACAATATTAATCCCTGTATTAATATTTTTAATAAAATTAGGGCAACATGAGGCACAGGCTATAAATTTACTATATTTTATTCCTACTGCTATAATTGCCTTATTTGTACATATAAAAAATAAAGATATTGATTTAAAGATTAGCATTCCAATTGCATTATTTGGCATAATTGGTGCTATAATTGGTGCCAAATTAGCAATATCCATATCAGGAAATTTTTTAAAAAGGACTTTTGCTATTTTTTTATTTGGGATGGGTTTATATGAAGTGTTTAGATAATGTAAGTTTTAAATAGTTAACTTTTAAAAATAAAGATACTAAAAGTTTTTAGTATCTTTATTTTTTTGTTCTAAAATTGGACAAAGTCTAATATTTATATTTATAAGGGGGGCATGTACAAATGATAATAAATAATAATAAATATCCTGTAAATGTTAATGAGAAAAACAATATGGAAGCTTTTAAAGTTATTAATAAAAACATATACTTATCTTTATCTATTAAAATTAGAAATATCATCAAAAATATACCTGCTAAAAAACTGTCATCAATAGAAGAAATAAGGTTAAGAAAATTAAAGACCTTAATGGTACATGATGCATTAGATGATTGGTTTGTCAGCCCTAATGGTGATTTACATAAAGATATCTCTTGTGGATACATAGTAACGGAAGAAGATATTGAAAAGACCTTGGAGTTAATGAGTAATAATTCTATTTATGCAATCCAGGAAGAATTAAAAAATGGTTATATAACAATTGCCGGCGGACACAGGGTTGGTTTGGTTGGGAAAGCAGTTATAGATAACGGTAAGATATCAATGATTAAAGAGATTTCCGGAATTAATATAAGGGTTTCACGAGAGATTATTGGTGCTGCGGATAAAGTGATTAATCATATTATTACAGAAGATAATGGTGTTAATAATACATTAATTATTTCACCGCCACAATGTGGAAAGACAACAATGTTAAGGGATATTGCACGACAATTAAGCAAAGGCATAGAAAGGTATAATTTCAATGGGATTAAAGTGGGTATAGTAGATGAAAGGTCGGAGATTGCAGCATCTTATAAGGGGGTAGCTCAAAATAATCTTGGACCAAGAACCGATATATTAGATGCCTGTCCTAAAGCATTTGGCATGATGATGTTTATACGTTCCATGTCACCCCAAGTTATTATAACAGATGAAATAGGGATGGAGGAAGATATTGAAGCCTTAAAATATGTATTTAATGCAGGGGTTAAAATAATAACATCAGTACATGGATATAACCGTAAAGATATTGAGATGAAGCCAATATTAGGTAATCTTTTAAAAGAAAATATTTTTGATAGGTTGATTGTTCTAAGCAAAAGGAAAGGTACGGGATCCATTGAAAATATTTTTAATGAAAAAGAAGGTGAATTTTATGATTTTTAAACTTTTAGGGTCTATGCTTATAGTTACTTCTTCAACCTTTATAGGTAATTCAATCGCACAAAAATATATTAAAAGAGCGAAAGAAATAAGAATATTTCAAGTAGGTTTACAGATGTTAGAGACAGAAGTTGCCTTTTCCTTAAATAACCTTCCTGATGCACTCAATAAAATAGGAGCTTCTATTCCTGAGGACGTTGGTAGGGTTTTTAAGTACACTTCGGACCTACTTAGCAAAAGGACAGGTATAAGTGCACAAGAGGCATGGTCAAGCTCAATTAGCAATTTTGACACTCATTTAAATTTGGACAGGGATGATAAGGAAATACTCATAGCTTTTGGGAATTCATTAGGCAGTTCTGATAAAGAAAATCAAATTAAAAATATTCATTTGACCTGTACAAAGCTTTCTATTCAGGAAAAAAAAGCTGAAGAATTAAAATTAAAAAATGTTAAGCTTTATAAAAATTTAGGCGTCTTAGCCGGTGTACTCTTAGTTTTAATTTTATTTTAGAAAGTAATTATGGAGGTTTATATATGGGAGTAGATTTAATATTTAAGATTGCAGCAATAGGTATTTTAGTATCAGTCTTACATCAGTTACTTGTTAGGTCAGGCAGGGAAGAACAAGCAATGCTAACAACCATAGCTGGTTTAATTGTTGTATTAATGATAATAGTCCAAGAAATAAGCAAGCTTTTTAATACTATAAAAGCAATTTTTGGTCTATAAAAAGGAAGGCGATACAAGTGGAAATAATTCAAATAGTTGGATTAGGAATAATAGCAAGTATATTATCTATAATTATAAAAAGCCAACGACCAGAAATAGCCATGCAGATTAGCCTTGCAGCAGGAATTATCATATTTACCTTAGTTTCAGTTAATCTCTCTACAATGATTAATTTATTTACCAGTTTAGCCGGTAAAGTTAATTTAGACATAGGATATATATCTACAATAATAAAAATAATAGGCATTGCCTATATTGCAGAATTTGGTGCTGAAATATGCAGGGATGTTGGGGAAAAGGCAATTGCCTCAAAAATTGAATTTGCAGGTAAAATTTTAATATTGGTAATGGCAGTTCCAATAATTTTAGCCTTATTAAATTTAATAATTGATATATTCCCTTAAAGAAAGGAGAAGGATATGATACAGAAGATAAGTATTCTAATACTATTAATAATAATACAGCAAGGCTCCTTAATCACTAAAAGTGAAAGTGACTTATCAAATATAATAGAAGACCAGTACAAGGCAGCAGAAATTGACAAGATACAAGAAACTGTGAATAAACTGCTTGATAAGGATACAAAAGAACTCTTTCCTGACTTTACTATAAAAGACCTTACTAATAATATATCTTCCGCTAAAAACAGATTTGGAATAAGTGAAGTATTTGGCAGGATATTAAAAGTTTTTATGGGTGAACTTTATCTAAATATAAAGATAATGCTACAAGTTATCGTTATAGTAATTCTTTGTGGTTTATTAACTAATTTACAAAACTCATTTGCTAAGGGTGGGGTGTCAGAAATTGCCTTTTTCACATGTTATATTGTTTTAATAGGAATAATGGTTAAAAGCTTTACAAATGCAATTATTTTAGCTTCAAATGCTATAGAAGATATGGTGTTTTTTATGCAAGCAATGATTCCTGTCTTAATGGGACTTTTAATGTCAACAGGGAGTATGGCATCAGCTGCTATATTTCAACCGGTAATCTTATTTTTTGTTCAACTTATAAGCAATACAATTAAGAGTATATTTATTCCTATTTTATCATTTGCAATAGGATTAACGGTTATTGATAATATATCATCTTATTTCCACGTTTCCAAATTAGCAATATTTTTTAAAAACTTAAGCAAATGGGCACTTGGTCTTATGATGACAGTTTTTATAGGACTAATTAGTATTCAAGGATTATCAAGCTCTGTTGTTGATGGTGTAGGAAATAAGACTGCAAAGTTTTTGGTTGGAAGTTTTATACCTGTTATAGGAGGTGTCTTATCAGACGCAGTTGATACTGTTTTAAATTGCTCCTTAATTTTAAAAAATTCTGTTGGGATAGCAGGATTAATAATAGTAGTTATTATCTGCCTTATACCCATTATTAAAATACTTGCATTAATAATAATCTACCGTTTTACTACTGCTATTATTGAACCGGTTGCAGATAAAAGAATTATTAAAAGCATGAGTGAAATATGTGATATCTTTACAATTTTATTTTCGATGGTTCTAACAGTAGCATTAATGTTTTTCTTATCAATTACAATAGCGGTAGGGGCTGGTAATATTACAGCTATGTTTAGATAGGTGGGGATAATTATGAATTTCCTAAAAGATTGGGTACTAAACATTGTAGTTATTATGATTATTTCTATAATTGTAGATATAATTATGCCCAATAATAGCTTAAAAAAATATTCCAAATTAATAATGGGCTTAATTGTAATGTTGACAATTATTAAACCAATATCAAAACCATATGATAGTAATAAATTTATAAGCAATTTAAATATAAATACTTTAAATTATTATGAAAGCAATAATTTAATAAAAGAAAAAGATATGATAGAAAGAAAACAAAAACAACAAATTATTGATACCTATGAATATAATTTAAAAAAGCAACTTATAAAAGAGATTAGTTTTATTTGTAATCAGGAATATAAGCCCGAAATAACAATTAATTTTAATAGGTTGATAAATAGTAATGAATTTGCCACTATTGAAAACATTAATATTAATCTTATATCAGAACGGAAGATTAAGGTTGAACAAGGAAAGCCTGTACAAACTATAAAAGTTTCTTTGGAATCATCAAATATAGATGATGAAATTGAAAAAGAAGAAGATGTAGAGGGAAATAATTTCAATAAATTAATGGTAGAAATAAAAGAACATTTACATAAAACATATGGGGTCTTAAAAAAAGATATTAATATAAATATAAAAAAATCGAATGATGAGGTGGAAAGAAGTGACGGATATTAAAAATTTTTTTAATAAACATTTTAAAAAAGAGCATAAAATTCATAATTTGTTTGTAATATTAATTATAGGGGTTATTATTTTGATAGCAGGAAGCAGTATTTTTGGTACCAATAAAAAAGACATGAAAAAAGTAGAAACTTTAACTGAAAATAATATAGTAGATAAATCTAATGACAATATAGAAAGTTACGGAAAGGCATTAGAAGTAAGATTAGAAGAAACCCTTAGCCAAATTGAAAAGGTAGGCAAGGTTTCTGTAATGGTAACATTTGATTCAGGCTTTGAAATTGTTGCTGCCAAAGACATAAAAACCGGTGAAACAATAACAAGTGAAGATGATAATCAAGGAGGGAACAGAAAAATTACACAGGAGGAAAAAGATAATAAGATAATAATTTTAAACGAGCAAGGAGGGAAGCAAGAACCTATAGTATTAAAAAAAATCCAACCCGTGATAAAAGGTGTAATAGTTATCGCAGAAGGGGCATATGATATTCAAACAAAGGCTAATATATGTGAGGCTGTAAAAATTATTTTAGGAATACCAAGTCACAAAGTACAAGTTTTTGTAAAAGGTAAAGATTAATAAAAATAGTTAAAAAGTATTAAAGAACTAATATAAATACAAGGGGGTTTAAACATGATGGTTATCAAAAGAAGGCATGTAGTTATTGTATCATTAATTGTTATGATTGTAGTGGCAGGCTACCTAAATTGGTCATATAAAAATAACATGGAACTCTTACCCACTACCGGTGACTCAGACATACAAGAGAAGTCTGATAATAAGGTTGGGGAAATCAAATTAGTTTTAAATGACGAAGAAGATCAGTCGTCTATAGAAGATGATGGTGATAAAACAGTTGTTAATACTGCTAATAATAACTTATATTTTACAGAGGCAAGAATGGAAAAAGAGAGATCAAGGAGTGAAAGTTTAGAAATATTACAAGGAATAGTTAATGATCAAAACTCTTCAAAAGAGATAAAAGATAATGCCCAAAATGAAATGATAGGCCTGACTAAAAATATAGATAAGGAGGTAACTATTGAAAATATTATAAAATCTAAAGACTTTAAAAATGTAGTAGTATTTATTAATGAAGACAATGTAAATGTTATTGTTCAATCTGAAGGTTTGACACCATCACAAGTAGCCCAAATACAAGAAATAGTAATCACACAAACATCTGCCAAACTTGAAAATATTAAACTAAGAGAAGTTAAGTAGAGTTGTAAATAATATTTACTTTTGATATAATAGGATAAAATAAGATAGACAATACAAGCAATTAACGATAGGAGGAGAAATTACAATGGAAGAAAACAAAAACAAGGTAGATGTTAATGAAGAAGAAATCGGTGATATAAAGATAGCGGATGAGGTCGTAGCTATTATTGCAGCCCTTGCTGCTACAGATGTAAAGGGCGTTTCCGGTATGAGTAGTGGAATAGCCGGTGGAATAGCTGAAATTATGGGAAGGAAAAATGTTACTAAAGGCATAAAGGTAGATGTAATAGAAAAACAGGCCCTGATAGATTTGTATATTATAATGGAATACGGAAGCAGAATACCAGAGGTAGCTTGGGAAATTCAAGAAAAGGTAAAAAAGTCAGTAGAAACAATGACAGGTCTAAAGGTAGATAAGGTTAATATTCATGTTCAAGGAGTAAATTTAGAAAAAGACAATAAAAAATCCACAAAAAAAGAAACCGACGAAACTGATCGGGTAGAAGAATAAAACAAATACTACAAAACCAGATATATTTGTTTAAATACCTTTAAATTTAGTAATTTGAATTATGCAAGTAAATACTTATAAGTTATAGAAAACAGTTTTAGATTATTAAAATAATTTAAGTTTGAAAATCCTCCGGATTAGGTAAAATAAACTAAGCCTAATAGGGAGGATTTTGTTAAATCTATAAAATTACATTAAATTTCTTAGCCTAAAAATATAAACTGTAAAATACTTTATACTAATATATTATTTTAATATTTTTGCCACCTTAGGTGCTTTAAATATAGTTGGTGAAGGCATATTAGAACCTAAAAGAGGAGCTAAGTATGATTTAAAGGCATCTGTAACATGATTACCCTCATTATTAATAAAATCATCAGACATTAACTTTGTCTTTGCGGCAAGCTCTCGAATATCAGTTAATTGATAAGTAACATCATAATTACCTGTACGATGAATGGTAACAGAACCATCAGAATCATCAAAAATAGCAAACTTAACTGCCATTTCACCAACTTCTCGAGCTTCCTTTTGGTCTGTATCCGATACACAACCCATAAAAGAACGTTGTAAATAACCAAAAGTATCAGCACGAACCCTATCAATTTTTAATTTATCCTTAATATAATCTGCCAACAAATCACCCAATGCACCAGTACCTGATAACTGAACATTACCATGTGCATCCTTTTCACTACCAACTAATTGTGTAACAATTGCCTGTCCATTTTCATCCTGTATTCCTTCAGAAACAGCAATAATACATCTACCATACATATCGTAAACTTTTTTAACATCTTGAACAAAAGAATCTATTTTAAATGCCCTTTCCGGTAAATAAATTAAATGAGGTCCATCACCCGGATATTTTTGTGCCATTGCAGCTGCAGCTGTTAAAAAACCGGCATGACGTCCCATAACAGTTCCAATATGTATCCCCGGCAAAGATTTATTATCTAAATTTATACCCATAAATGCAAGCACTACAAACTTAGCAGCTGAAGCAAACCCGGGCGTATGATCATTAATTAATAAATCATTATCAATAGTTTTAGGTACATGTATAGCCCTAAACTCATAATTTTCCGCCTTAGCTTGTTCACTAACAATTCGAACTGTGTCCGCAGAATCATTTCCCCCAATATAAAAGAAATAACGTATATTATGGGCCTTAAAAACTTTAAATATCTCCTTACAATAGTTACTATCTGGTTTATCCCTGGTTGAAGATAAGGCAGCAGAAGGGGAATTGGCAACTTGTTCAAGATTTTCAACAGTTTCATATGTTAAATCTAAAAAGTTTTCATTTATTATGCCATTAACACCATTAACAGCCCCATAAATTTTTTCAATCTGTTGGTACTTTCTTGATTCAAGAATAACACCAACTAAAGATTGATTGATAACAGCAGTAGGACCACCGCCTTGTGCAACAAGAACATTTCCTTTAAATTTCATTAGCATTAACTCCTTTATTTATGTTTTTATAATATAGGAAACTTTAATTATTATTATTTCCTGATATTGACCTTGTTATTATTTACAATAAAACTTATTAAATAATCAAATAATATTATAACATAAAAATTTTAAAAAACAAAAAAATGATATAATTTGTAGAAAAAGATATTTTTATTTTTCATTATAAAATTATACTTGATATTTATACAGAATAAATTACACCTTTAACACTTTTAAAATAAAAGGGTACCGTATTCCTTGCGGATAAAGTATAGTGGATTGAAAAATTACTATAAAAAGTGAGTAGTATTTCGGAAGCAGGTGGATGGTAGGATCTTTAGGCTTCTTATAATCTTAAATACCAACTTAATTATTAAAAATTCATTGAATAATTGGATAGTATTATATGAAAAGATTTTTTAATAATGATATATATTTTATAGAAAAATATATAAATTGCCTTTACTTTAAAATTGTGCTTGATATTTATACAGTATAACTGTTAAAATAGAATGTAATAGGTATAACTAATAATTATAGGTAAGGGGTTATAAAATAATGGGAGAGGTTTTTGCTGAAATAAAATCAGCACAAAGGGTTGTTATAAAGGTAGGGACATCAACTTTAACACATGAAAATGGTAAAATTAATTTAAGAACAATTGATTGTCTGGTAAGAGTATTATCAGATTTAAGAGGACAAGGCAAAGATATAGTCTTTGTTACTTCGGGTGCTATTGGAGCTGGAATTGGTAAGTTGGCTTGGGAAAAACGTCCTGAAACTATTCCTGAAAAACAGGCTGTTGCTGCAATAGGTCAATGTGAATTAATGTATTTATATGACAAATTATTCTCTGAGTATGGGCATATAATAGCACAGATTTTATTGACTAAAGATGTAATTGAAAATAAGCATCGTAAGAAGAATGCTATAAATACTTTCAATAAGCTATTAGAGTTAGGTGTTATACCAATTGTTAATGAAAATGATACTATAGCAATTGAGGAAATAGAATATGCAGATAATTTTGGAGATAATGATACTTTATCAGCTGTTGTTAGTAAATTAATTGGAGCTGATTTGCTTATTATACTATCGGATATAGATGGTTTATATGATGATGATCCAAAGGTGAATTGTAATGCTAAAATAATTCCTATTGTAAAAAAGGTTGATAAAAATATTGAAAAGGTAGCTGGGGGTGCAGGTACAAAATTAGGTACCGGTGGAATGATTACTAAAATAGCAGCTGCTGAAATTGCTTGTAATGCAGGGGTTAATATGATTATTACAAAGGGTGATGATCCAAGAATTTTATATGATATTTTTGAAGGCAAGCAGGTGGGAACTTTGTTTATTAGAAACAAATAAGACCTAAAGGAGGCTAAAGCATGTCGGAAGAGTTAAATTTAATAGGGAAAAAGGCTAAAAAGGCTGCATTTGTTATTGCTAATGCATCATCTGCAGAAAAAGAAAACCTTTTACAATTAATAGCAGATGAATTTAATAAAAATATTGATATTATACTCGATGCTAATAATATAGATATAGAAAATGCAAAGGCGAGGGGTATTTCATCAGCATTATTAGACAGGTTAATATTAGATAAGGATAGAATTAAAACAATGGCTGATGGAGTTCTGCAAGTAAAGAAATTACCTGATCCCGTAGGTGAAGTGCTATCTATGTGGAAGCGACCCAATAAAATATTAATAGGTCAAAAGAGGGTTCCGCTTGGGGTAGTTGGTATAATTTATGAGGCACGCCCTAATGTAACTGCAGATGCAACTGCCTTATGTTTAAAAGCAGGAAATGCTGTTATATTGCGGGGTGGAAGTGAAGCTATTAATTCTAATACGGCAATAGTAGACCTTATAAACAAGGCTATAATAAAGGCTGGCTTTCCGGAAGGTTGTGTACAATTAATTGAAGATATTAGCAGGGAGACAGCAAGAGCTATGATGCAACTTAACCAATTTATAGATGTACTTATACCACGGGGTGGACCGGGATTGATTGAGACAGTAATTAATAATGCTACTATTCCGGTTATAGAAACGGGTGCCGGAAATTGTCATATATATGTCGATAAAGATGTTGACTATAAAATGGCTGAACAAATAATTATAAATGCTAAAACACAAAGGCCGGGCGTTTGTAATGCAGTTGAAACCCTATTAATTAATCAATATGTTGCAAATGAATTTTTACAAATAATTATACCGGCTCTATTTGATAAAAATGTCGAAATAAGAGCTTGTGGTAGATGTATTGAGGCCTTTCCTGAATTGATAAAAGCAACAGAGGAAGATTGGTTTAAGGAATATCTGGATAATATAATAGCAATTAAAATAGTAAATGATATTAATGAAGCTATAAGCCATATTAATAAATACAGTACTAATCATTCAGAAGCAATAATTACTAATAATTATCCTAATTCACAGAAGTTTTTACAAGAAGTTGATTCTTCGGTGGTTTTTATTAATGCTTCTACAAGATTTACTGATGGTTGTGAATTTGGATTTGGGGCAGAAATAGGGATTAGTACTCAAAAATTACATGCGAGGGGTCCAATGGGCTTAAAGGCTTTAACAACTACTAAATATATTGTGTACGGTGATGGGCAAATTAGATAAATATTGTTCTTTTATAATATTTATTATGACACTTGCATATGAGTAAGCAATATAATAAAATAACTATAGATTTATACAATATATATTAAGATGCAAAAGGAGATAAACTACAATGAATAAGATATCACTTGATTATTCAAAGGCACTTCCATTTATGAAAGAACATGAAGTGTCATTTATGGCTCAAGATATAGAAACTGCACATAATAAACTTCATAATAAGACCGGGGCAGGTAATGATTATTTAGGTTGGTTAGACTTACCACTTAATTACGATAAAGAAGAGTTTACCAGGATTAAAGAAGCAGCAAGTAAAATTCAAGCAAATTCAGATATTTTTATAGTTATTGGGATAGGCGGATCCTACTTAGGGTCGAAATCTGCCATAAATATGCTTACACATTCATTTTATAATTCTTTACCTACATCAAAAAGAAAGACTCCGGCTATATATTTTGCGGGTAATAGTATAAGCTCTACTTATCTGGCTGATTTGATTGAATTAATATCTAATTATGATGTTTCTATTAATGTAATTTCTAAATCCGGAACTACAACAGAGCCGGCACTTGCTTTCAGAATACTTAAACAATTATTGGAAGATAAGTATGGAAAAAAAGGTGCAAGGGATAGGATTTATGTTACAACAGATAAAAATAGGGGAGTTTTAAAAGAACTTGCAAAAGATGAAGCTTATGAAACTTTTGTAATACCTGATGATATAGGGGGTAGATATTCTGTCTTAACAGCTGTTGGTCTATTACCAATTGCGGTTAGTGGAGTTAGTATAGATAAGATAATGGAAGGTGCAATATTTGCACATAAGGAGTATCTTACTTCTTCAATTTATGAAAATTATTCTTACCAGTATGCTGCAATTAGGAATATTCTATATTCTAAGGGGAAAAATATTGAATTAATGGTTAACTATGAACCATCATTAGATTATTTTTCGGAGTGGTGGAAACAATTATATGGTGAAAGTGAAGGAAAAGATAATAAGGGAATATTTCCGGCTTCAGTAAACTTTTCAACTGACCTTCATTCTATGGGGCAATATATTCAAGAAGGTTTAAGAAATATTTTTCAAACTGTTTTAAATATTGAAAAGCCTAAAAAAGATATTATTTTAAACGAGGATAAAGAAAACAGAGATCAGTTAAATTTTTTAGCTGGGAAGGGTATAGATTTTATTAACAAAAAAGCCTTTGAGGGAACTCTTTTGGCACATACTGATGGTGGTGTTCCAAATTTAATATTAAATATTCCTGAAATTAATGAGTTTTATTTTGGAAACTTAGTCTACTTTTTTGAAAAGGCATGTGGAATAAGTGCTTATTTATTAGGTGTAAATCCTTTTGATCAACCGGGGGTAGAAGCCTATAAAAGAAACATGTTTGCCCTTATTGGTAAACCGGGTTTTGAAGATGAAAAAAGAATTCTTGAAGAAAGATTAAAAAAATAATCATGGTATAAGGGGGCGGTAATATTCCGTCCTTTATATTA
>CAZRSG010000031.1:0-471 GCA_964602705.1 uncultured Oscillospiraceae bacterium | reverse complement strand
AATAAGTTTAAAGTTATTTTATAAGAAAAAAAGATACTTGTAATTTCTATAAAATTATAGTATTTTTAAAGTATATAAAATATAATATAAAAAAGGGAGGAGTTTAAAATGATAAGTGTTATAGTAGGAGAAAAAGGAACCGGAAAGACTAGGCACCTTATCCAATCAGCAAATACCCTAATAAAAGAAAGCCTGGGGAATATAGTCTTCATTGATAACAATAACCGGCATATGTATGAACTTAACTACAGGGTGAGGTTTGCAGATACTTCAGAATTTCAAATAAATACCTTTTGTGCATTTTATGGTTTTATTTGCGGCATAGTTTCAAGGGATTTTGATATTTCAAATATATACATAGATGGTGTTTTGGATAAAATTGATGATGATAGTTCTTTCGAAAAGTTTCTTCTTGATGTTTAAAATATTAAACCCATTTATTATAATAAACTTTTATCATAAATATACTTT
>CAZRSG010000030.1:10463-18366 GCA_964602705.1 uncultured Oscillospiraceae bacterium | reverse complement strand
GTTTTTTGATTCCCTTAAACTGTATATTAACTCCCTATTAGCCGATAAATAATCAACAGACTTTGCACCACCACGAACACGTACAATATGCCCCTTTTCTTCTAAATATGATAAGTCACGGCGTAGGGTCATACTGGATACAGAATTAAAGACTGCCACTAAATCTTTTAGTTTAACATCACCTTTTTTTTGAATATACATGTTTACTTGTTTTCTTCTTTCAGTGTTCATAACTTACCACTTCCCTATATAACTTTTAAACTCTTGATTAGGATTTGTTATCTTTTAACATTGCCTTTGATACTTATTAACAAAAGTAACATTCCTTATTTAGATTTTATCAGAAATTAAGCTACAAGTCAATGATTTAGGATAAAAAATTACACCCTTTATAAAGGGTGTAATTTTTTAATTGTTAAGGTAAATTAATTATAATAAAAGTTTAATATCTTCTTTTATCATTTTACTTATAAATAATTGTTTATCTTGTGTAAATCTCTTTATATATATTATATTCTTTATTAACTTTTCTTACATAAAGCCGAGTTTCTTTGAAGGGTATAAAGTCTAATCTGTTACCTGATTTACTATATTCTTTATTATTTAACCACTTTGTTACATTACCGCTTCCTGCATTATAGGCAGCCAATAAAAGGTTTAAGTCTTCATTAAACTGACTTTTTAATTTTGCTATATACCAACAACTTATGTGTATATTAGTTTCGGGATCATAAATCTTTTCCTTATCAAAATCATTTAAGCCTATTTCTTTGGCTCCCCAATTAGCTGTTTGTTCTGTAAGCTGCATTAAACCCTTAGCATTTTTAGGGGAACATGCTCCTACATCAAAATTACTTTCTACTTTCATAACAGACATTACAAGATATGGATCTATATTATATATATCTGAGTATTTAAAAACATATTCATTATATTTTAAGGGATAAAGAAATTTTAAAATTACTTTTGGAAACCCTATTATCATTCCTACTATAAGTAAGGTTGCAAGTAAGATATATAAAAGTCTATATCTTTTTAAATTTATAATAACAAACATTATTTATCACGCCTTTAATCTATAATAAGTGGTTTGATATAAGTATACTTATATATAATCAGGTAGGGTCAGATAGGGGTCAGCCTTAATTATGTATGCAGCTTATTATTAGTAGAAATTAACTCTTTAACCCTTAATTCTAATAACTGATGGTCATTATTATTATGTATAACACTTGTTGCATACTGTAAACGCTTTTCATCTGTTATTTGTAGTTTAATTCTTTTTTTTGTTTCTTCTAATGAAAGTAAATCCCTTTCCATTATTCTTTTTATCCTTAGTTCCTTATCTGCAACTACCAACCAAACTTCATCACATATTTTATTTAACCCTACTTCAATAAGAAGGGCTGCATCTATTATTATTTTACTATACCTTTTTTTTCTTTTTTCATCTTCAATCTTTTGTTCTATTTCTTTCATAATATATTTATGTGTTATCTTGTTTAATACTTTTAACTTTTCCTTATTACTAAAAACTATACCGCCTAATTTTTCTCTGTTTAGTTCACCATTTTTTAATAGTATATCCCAGCCAAAACTTTCTACTATTTCTTTTAATGCCGGTTGACCTTTTTTAACAACTTGTCTTGCTATAGTATCAGCATCTATTATCTTAATATCCATTTGTGCCAATATTTTAGAAATTGTGCTTTTACCGCTACCAATACCACCTGTTAAACCTATTATCCTCATTTTGCATCATACCAATTCTTCCCCATATTTAAATCAATAGTTAGGGGTACTTTTAATGATACTGCATTCTCCATTTGTCTTTTTACTATTTCTTTTACTATATCTATTTCACTTTTATGTGTTTCTACTATTAATTCATCATGTACTTGTAAAATTAATTTAGATTTTAGTTGTCTTTCTTCTAATTCACCATGAACTCTTATCATAGCAATTTTTATTATATCAGCAGCACTTCCTTGAATTGGTGTGTTCATAGCTATCCTTTCACCAAATGATCGGGTGAAAAAACTTTTTACCTTAAGTTCCGGTATATATCTTTTTCTATTTAATAATGTAGTTACAAAACCTTTTGCCTTGGCATATTCTACAATGTCTTTCATATATTCATGAACCTTTTCATAATTTTTTAAATAATTATCTATATATATTTTAGCCTCTTGCTTTGTTATATCCAGGTCTTGGGATAAACTAAAGTCTCCTATACCGTATACTATACCAAAGTTTACTGCCTTTGCCCTATTTCTCATAATAGGTGTAACATCTTTCTCATCTACTTCAAATACTTGGGCTGCTGTTTTAGTATGTATGTCTTCATTTTTTTCAAATGCTGCTATCATTTTAGGGTCTTCCGATATATGGGCTAATACCCTTAATTCTATTTGTGAATAGTCTGCATCAATTAGTAAGTAGTCATCAGTAGAGGCAGTAAATACTTTTCTTACTTCCCTGCCTAATTCAAGCCTGATTGGAATGTTCTGTAGGTTGGGTTCTGTACTGCTTATTCTTCCCGTCGCTGTAATTGTCTGATTGAAATTAGAATGAATCTTTCCTGTTAGTGGGTTAATTTCGTTTAATAGGCCATCTGCATATGTAGATTTTAATTTTGCAACTTGCCTATAGTCTATTATTAATTTTATAATTTTATGTTCATCTTTTAGTTTTTCTAATACTTCAATACTCGTAGAATAACCTGTTTTAGTTTTTTTAATAATAGTAAGTTTTAATTTTTCAAAAAGTATTATTCCTAATTGTTTTGGTGAGTTTATATTAAATTCTTCTCCGGCTAAATCATATATTTTACCCGATAAGTCATTTATTTTTATATCCAATTTTGCAGAAAAACTTTTTAGTTTTTCTTTATCTATTTTAAATCCTGATATTTGCATATCGGCTAATACTCTTATTAAGGGTAATTCTATATCATAATAGAGGTGTTCTTGTTGTTGATTTTTTATTTCATTTTCTAAGACAGCAGTTAGTTTATATATGCTCCCGACTTGTGTACATGCAAATTCTATAGCATTATCTTTCTCTACTTCTGCAATACATATTTGTGTTTTTCCTTTCCCTAAAACAGAGTCTTCTGATGGTAAATTTATGGATAAATAATCATATGCTATTTCTTCTATTTGATATGATGCTTTTGTGGGGTTTAGTATATATGCTGCTATCATGCAATCAAATCCAATATTGTTTAAGCTTACCCTATACTGATTTAAAGTAACTATATCATCTTTTATTCGGTAACCATTTTTCTTAATAGTATTATCCTCAAATATAGTTTTAAATATTTCTATAAATTTTTCTTCTGAAAGTTGTGGATTTATATCTATATATGACAAAGATGAACCATCGATTGTAAGGGCTGCAGAAATTATTTTATTTATACCACCAATATTATCAACATATAATTTATAGGTCATATTTTTATTTTGCTTGATTAAATCTTTTAATTTTATTAATTGGTCAATGTCTGTAATGTGTGTATGTGTTTCTTCACTATCTTTCGGTCTGCTATCTAAACTTTCTAAATTTAGTTTGTCTATATAAGTTTTAAAATTTAACCTTTTAAATATCTTTAGTAGCTTTTCTTTATCGTATGTCTTCTTTAAGCTGCAAGTGTCTATATCTATATTTAAAGGAAATTTAGTATCAATAGTTGCAAGTTGTTTACTTAAAATGGCCAGTTCTTTATTGTTGATTAAACTTTCTTTAATGTTTTTTCTTGTTTCAAGTGTTTCTATTTTATCATATATGTTTTCTATGCTTTTATATTGCTGTATAAGTGTAAATGCTGTCTTTTCACCTATACCGGGTACACCCGGTATGTTATCAGATGAATCACCCATTAGACCTTTTACATCTATAAATTCTGTAGGGGTTACACCATACTTTTCTACAAAAGCCTTTTTATCATATATTTCAGTCCTTGTTGAACCTTTTTTTGTAACAGGTAATTTTATAGTAGTTCTATCCGATGCTAATTGTAATGAATCACGATCACCTGTAACAATTGTACAGTACAAGCTATTTTTTTCACCTTCCTTAGCAAGGGCACCTATTATATCATCAGCTTCATAGCCTTCTTTTTCTATCATTGTTATATTCATTGCTTGTAATACTTCTTTTAATATAGGCATCTGCATAGCTAATTCATCAGGCATACCTTTTCTATTAGCCTTATATTCATCAAAAATCTCATGTCTAAATGTAGGTCCTTTCATATCAAAGGCAATACATAAATAATCGGGCTCTTCTTCTTCCATAAATTTAAATAATATATTTAGAAATCCATAAACTGCATTAGTATATATACCTTCTGAATTTGTCAATAATCGTATCCCATAAAATGCCCTGTTTATTATACTATTTCCATCTATTATCATTAACTTTTTATCATTCATTTATATCCACAAGCCCTTCAATAAAATTTTATGCCCTTAAAATAGGTTGCCTTGCAGCTGCTACCTCATCTACCCTTGTTATATATGTTGTTTTTGGTAGGTCTTTCATATCTTCACCACTTTTTGCCCTTTTATAAATTTCTTTAAAAATCTTAATTGCCTTATCAAGTGTTTCCTTAGTTTCTGTTTCAGTTGGTTCAACCATAAGAGCTTCAGGCACAATAAGCGGAAAATACATGGTTGGTGGATGGATACCTTCATCTAATAATGCCTTAGCAAATGATAGGGCATTTACACCTGTTTCTTTTTTTAATCTTTCAAGGCTAATTACAAATTCGTGCATACAGTAACCCTTGCCTGCTATATCAAATAAGTCAGATAGGCAAGTCATCATGTAATTTGCATTAAGGACTGCTGTTTGTGAAGCCTTTAAAAGACCCTCTTTACCTAATGAAAGTATATATGTTAGTGCTTTTATTGCTACAAGGAAGTTTCCATGAAATGCCTTAACTCGACCTATAGAAAGCTCGCCTTCAGGTAAAAACTTGGCAAGAAACTTCTTACAGGATACAGGCCCACTCCCCGGTCCTCCTCCACCATGTGGTGTTGAAAATGTTTTATGCAAGTTTAAATGTACTATATCAAAGCCCATATCACCGGGACGTGCTACCCCCATTATGGCATTTTGATTTGCCCCATCACAGTAGTTTATTCCACCTGCACTATGAATAATTTCTGTTATTTGTAAAATGTTTTTATCAAATAAGCCTAATGTATTAGGGTTAGTGAGCATAAGCCCCGCTGTGTCTTGACCAACTACCTTTTTAAGTTCTTCAATATCTACAAGACCATCACTTGTGCTTCCTATATTAATAATTTCAAAACCTGTCATAGCAGCACTTGCCGGGTTTGTTCCATGTGCAGAGTCGGGTACTATTATTTTTTTTCTTTTATAATCTTTTTTATTATTATGGTATGCCTTAATTAATAATAAGCCTAAGTATTCACCATGTGCTCCGGCAGCTGGTTGTAACGTTGTAGCATCCATACCGGTAATTTCACATAAGAGCCGGCTTAATAATTCTATTGCCTTTCTTGCCCCTTCAACACTTTCCGGTGGTTGTAGTGGATGAATATTAGTAAATCCTTCTAATGATGCCGTTTTTTCGTTTATTTTAGGATTATATTTCATGGTACAAGAACCAAGAGGATAAAAACCATTATTTACACCAAATGTATTCTCCGCAAGCCTTGTATAGTGTCTGCAAACTTCACTTTCTGAAACTTCAGGTAAGGTTAATTCACTGTCCCTATAGTATTTACTATCAAGTTGATAAGTAATTGGACTTTCAGATAAGTATATGTTTTTAGAACCATTATCCCTATCAAATATTAGTTTCATTTCTCACACACCCCCCGAACGATTTCTACAGTTTCATTTATTTCTTCAATAGTGTTTTCTTCTGTTACACACCAAAGTATTTTATCATCAACTAAAAGTCCGCCTAATATTCCATGCCTATCGAGTTCTGATAAAACCTTTTTTGCATCCTTGATATCTGTTAGAAATTCATGGAAAAATTCATTTTTATATGTTAACGAAACTCCTTCTATTTCACATAATTTATTTGCCATATAGTGTGCTTTTGATAAACAATGATTTGCAACTATTTTCAACCCATCATTACCCATTACACTAAGATATACACTTGCACGTAAGGCACATAGTGCCTGATTAGAGCAAATATTACTAAGTGCCTTCCCACGGCGGATGTGTTGTTCCCGTGCCTGTAGTGTTAAAACATACGCACCTTTGCCATTCTCATCCCTGGTCTGACCTACAACCCTGCCCGGTAATTTCCGTGTTAGTTCAGACTTACAAGCCATAAAGCCTAAGTATGGTCCCCCATATGATAGTGGTATACCCAAGGCTTGTGCTTCCCCTACTGCAATATCAACATTGCATTTGCCGGGGCTTTTTAATAGTGATAGGGCAATGGGATTATAATTCACAATAACCTTTATGCCTTTTGCATGTGCCTTTTCACATATTTCTTCCACGTCTTCTATAATTCCATAATAATTCACTTGCCCTATTATAATAGATCCTACATTAGATTCATCAAGAAAATCAATCTGTGTCTTACCATCTTTGTGGGGAAGTAATTCTACTAATGTATCTGAACCAAAGCAATAAGTCTTTACAGTTTCAATTATCTGTGGATTTAACATTGATGAAATAAGAACTTTATTCCTTTTTGGAGATTTACACATTGCAACTGCCTCTGCTGTTGCTGTTGCCCCATCGTAAACAGATGCATTTGAAACATCCATATCCGTAAGTTTGCATATCATTGTTTGATATTCAAATATAGCCTGTAATAAACCCTGACTTATTTCCGCCTGATATGGGGTATAGGCTGTTACAAATTCTTCTTTTGATGTAATACTGTCAACGACAGCCGGTATATAATGGTGATAGGCGCCAGCACCACGAAATATAGTTCTATATAGCTTATTTTTGCTTGCTAATTCTTGCATTTTAGCAAGTACTTCTTGTTCTGATATTCCTTGCTCCATCTTTAATCTTGCTTTTTCTTTTACTTCTTGTGGTATATCAGTAAACAAGTCATTAATATTGTCAGTACCTATCTTTTTTAACATTTCATTTTGTTCAGTTTCTGTAATTGGACTATAATTCGTCATATTTTTTCCCTTTCCCTTATAGCAATATCCTCTTATGTAAGATACAGATTAAACTTGTTTATTTAATTGCTTATTTATTCTTTTTAAAGCCCTGCTTGGTATTCTTCTTCTGTAATAAGATTAGCAGTTTTACTTATATTCCCCACCTTTATTATCCAGGTATCGTAGGGTGATTCGTTAATAAGTTCAGGCGAATCATCAAGTTCTTGGTTAACTTCTAAAATCATTCCTTCTACAGGACTAAAAACTTCCGAAACAGCTTTTACAGATTCTATATCTGTAAAAGATACGCCTACTTCAAGTTTATCATCAATTTCAGGTAAATCTATATATACAATATCCCCTAACTCTTTTTGTGCATAATCGGTAATCCCAATATATGCAGTATTTTCATCGATAAACTTGACCCATTCATGTGACTTTGTAAACTTAATTGACATATTTTTATTCATCCTTTCACTTTGTTTTTTTATAAAATGGCAGGTTAGCCACTTCAGCCTTAAGTAATTTTCCCCGTACTTCAATTTCATAATTTTTATGAGTGGCATCTTGCACTAATGCCATAGCATATGCACCGGCAAGATAGGGGCAATGGGTAGCTGATGTAGTTTTGCCTACCTTTATACCCTGCTTATATATATCACAATCAGGTCTTGCTATTCCCCTATCTATTAGTTTAAGTCCTATCCTAAACATATTATCTTTTTTATTAGAAATTGCTTTTTTACCTATAAAATCAGCCTTATTCATTTTTACAAAGA
>CAZRSG010000030.1:9157-10453 GCA_964602705.1 uncultured Oscillospiraceae bacterium | reverse complement strand
TCATTTAGTTCATTTCCATATAGGGGTAGTCCCGCTTCAAATCTAAGTGTATCTCTTGCCCCTAATCCACACGGTATCAAGCCATGTTCACTACCTATTTCCATAAGCATATCCCAAACCTTACCGGCATCTTCTGAATTACAATAAATTTCAAACCCATCTTCACCGGTATAACCTGTACGAGAGATATGAACTTTTATATTTTGAATATTTGCACCTACTATTGAAGCAAATCTTTTTTCAGGAAGGTCTGATGTTAATAATGATAATATTTTTGATGAATTAGGACCTTGTATAGCTATTAGGGCTATGTCATCACTAATATCACTTATTTTTGTATTACCTTTTATATTTTCTTTAATCCATTTATAATCCTTATCTTTATTTGATGCATTGACTACAATTAGGTACTTTTCATTATCGTAATTATATACTATAACATCATCAATTATTCCACCTTTTTCATTACACATCGGGCTGTATCGTGCATATCCTTTTTTTAAATCTGAAAATTCGTTAGTTAATAAATAATTCAAATTATTTATAGTATCCGGACCTTCAAGTAAGATTTCACCCATATGAGAAACATCGAATAAACCTGCCTTTTCCCTAACAGCCATATGTTCGGCAACTATTCCCGAATATTGTATTGGTAAAAGGTATCCCGCAAATGAAACCATACGTGCTCCTGCTTTAATATGCCTATCATATAGTGGTGTTTTTTTATCCATAATCTTCTCCTTAAACTAAAAGACACAAATATAAGCAAATAGTTAACCTAATTGTGCCCTTCTTATTTTAACTAATCTTATTTATTATTATTCAACTTTGCTTAATTAATAATTATATTTTGGTGCCTACCCGGACCTACACCAATCATGCTCACCTTTACATCACATATTTCTTCTATTCTTTGTATGTATCTTTTTGCATTTTCAGGTAGTTGTTCATATTTTGTAATGCTTCCTATATCACCTTCCCAACCATCAATATCTTCATACACAGGCTGACAAAGTGCAAGTTCTTCTATACTTGCCGGAAATTCTTCTATAATTTCTTCACCCTTTTTGTAGGCTACACATATCTTTAATTTATCTATTCCACTTAAGGTATCAATTTTATTGATAACTATTGAAGTTAGTCCACTTGTTCTAACAGCATATTTTAAGATTACAGCATCAAACCAGCCACATCGACGTGGTCTTCCCGTTGTTGTACCGTATTCGTTACCTAACCTTCTTATCTTTTCCCCTAATTCACATGATAATTCTGTTGGAAATGGACCCTTGCCTACAC
>CAZRSG010000030.1:8382-9147 GCA_964602705.1 uncultured Oscillospiraceae bacterium | reverse complement strand
TACACTCGTCTATCATGGTTGGTCCTATTCCCGTTCCAATACATACCCCTCCTGATATTGGATTTGAAGATGTTACATATGGGTAAGTTCCCAAGTCTAAATCTAACAAGGTCCCTTGTGCCCCCTCAAATAATACCTTCTTTCCTTCTTTTATTGCCTTATATAGTAATATTGTTGTATCTGTTACGTATTGTTTTAACCTTTGTCCATATTTTGTGTATTCTTGGATTATATCGTCCAAGTCTATTTTGTTGCCACCATATATTTTTTCTATTAGTTTATTTTTCATTTCAAGTGTCTTTTTCACTTTTTCATAAAATATATCTTCATTTATTAAGTCACACATTCTAATACCTGACCGTTCTGCCTTGTCCATATATGCAGGTCCAATCCCCTTTTTAGTTGTACCAATATCTTCCTCGCCACGCATCTTTTCTGCGAGTCTGTCTAATTCTATATGATATGGTAAAATAACGTGGGCTCTTGCATCTATTTTTAAATTATTAGTATCAATTCCTCTACCTTTTAACATCTCTAATTCACCCAATAAAACTGCCGGATCAACCACTATGCCATTTCCAATTATACATAATGTTTCAGGGTTTAAAATTCCTGAAGGAGTGAGATGTAACTTGTATTGTTCCCCGTCTGCTTCCACAGTATGCCCTGCATTATTACCCCCTTGCGAACGAACAACCACATCAGCTTCTTGTGCTAATATGTCAATAATTTTCCCTTTCCCCTCATCACCCCACTGGGCACCTA
>CAZRSG010000030.1:0-8372 GCA_964602705.1 uncultured Oscillospiraceae bacterium | reverse complement strand
TTTTGTTGCCATATTCTTTTCCTCCATTCAACGATTAACATTTAGTTAACTACCCTTTACATGTCTTAATATATAATAACAAAGTTTGTCATTAAAATCAATATGAACTGTTGGTTTCTCCCCTAAAGTTTTACACTTAATAGTCTTTTTAAAATCTTCTTTTTTAAATATCCTTTTTTAAATACCCTTTTAATAATAATAATAGCTATCAATAAGAAGGAAATGTTTATTGTAACAAGCAGGCTACCTCCTTAATTTTCCACCTTATTAAATAAATACCAAACTAATATTTGGCTTAGACTTAGCATAAAGATTGCTAATGATATTATCTTTATACTTTTTGGTATAATTAAGAATAATATTACACCTATAGCTCTACCGGTATTTAAATATGTTTCCCTTGCTACCATTCCTTCAATTCTCCTTCTTTGACTATCAGGCGTGTTATGTATTACTAAATAAAATAAGGCAGCTGTTGGATTATTAATATAGGTTATAAAGAACGATGCTATTATTCCATATATGTATATTGTTAGTATATTTATTTTATATAAAAATACTGAACTTATTAAGCTAATAAAAATTGCACCAATGAGTATATATTTCTTTCTGTTATAGGGTTTAATTCTTTGGGCAATAAGGTAAAAAGATATTAGTTGTATTGTTGATGTTAAGAGTGTGTAGTAGCCTATCATTAACTCACTATTAGTCCTATTGCTTACTTCTATAAATAATAAAGAGACGAGTAAAAAGGTCATTACACCCTCCCTAAAACCCCTAAATCCTTCACCTAATGCAGCATATCTCCAATTTAAAACCTTAAAGGGCATAGTAAACATCGATTTAAGGTCATAGTCCTTGCTTGTTGTAGTTTTAGATATTTTTGTACTTAAAACCATTGCAGTAATAAATAATGTTAATGACATAGAAAATATTAATATATAGCCCCTTATTCCCTCAAATAGCTGGATAATTATTGAGGCCATAAAAGGAGCAATCATAGTTATAGCAGTGATAACTATTCCCTGTATGCCCATAACCAAGTCCCTGTTACTGTCATTCGAAAAATCATAGCCCAAAACATTATAGCCAATATAATAAAAACCTCCTGCAAGGGATAGCATTATTCCTATAAGCCAAACATATTTATATGCATTTTCTTGAACTAGTAATAATATAATAAAGAGTATACTATAAATTACAATACCCAAACGTAAATTAAAAGTTAAGGATATCTGCTTAGCAAATTTACCTGCAAACATAAATATGAAGGATGAGCTTGTAAAATGAATAGCATTTAATAGTACTACTGTGCCTATATCATTGTTTATTTTTAATAGAAAAATATTTATAAAGATATTAGAAATACCTATCCCTAATAAAAATATAGAATGTATAATAAGTAGAGTTGTTAATTCTGCTGATATATATTTTGGGGCATAAAGCTTACCTTTAATATATGTTCTAATTGATTTAGCCCTTTTAACCACCTTTTAACCCCCATAGTTTCAAGTTTATTAACAGCTAATAAGAAATAAGACATCATAATAGATGTCTTGCATATAAGATTTACCTTTTATTTTCTTTCTAAATAATCATTTAAATCTTTTACTAACTTTTCTGCATCTATTCCATGTACCATACAAGCCTCTGCTATGCTCTCATTTGAAGATGCGGGACAACCTACACAATGCATTCCCGAATTCATAAATATAGGTACTGTACCACTATCCATTTTTAACACATCTATAATTATTGTATCTAATGTAACCTTAGCCATAACAATTCCTCCTTAGATTTTAAAACTTTATTTTTATTATATACTATTTTTGAAAAATAATGCAAGCATTTTAATGTATTATCAGTTCTCTAATATCTTTTAAAATAATATCTGCACCTGTTTGTTTAAAATATTTCTTGGATTTCATACCCGATAACCCTGTTAAAACAGCAATAAACATACAATTAATCTTCTTTGCGGGAATAATATCCGCACCGGAGTCCCCGACAATCGCTACTGATTTAATTGTGTCTTTATTATAATTACCCTTTATTAATTCCATATCCTTATAAGCCTTACCATATATTGCTTTAAGGAAGATATAAGGATGGGGTTTTGCTATATTTATATCTGCATTATTATGGTGGCTGGGATTGTTATGCATGTCTTTTTTAGCTTTAACTACATCATCGTATGTTATAACAGAATTTATATCAAAATATTTTTTTAAATCCCACTTTTTCAATTGTGGTTCTATTTCAGCATAAGGCCTACCTGTTGCTACCCCTAACCGTATCTTTGCTTGCTTTAATGTTTTTAAAACTTGCCTTATTTGTTCTAATGGAATAAGTGGTTCTTCATAGTGGATAAGTCCTGGCTTGCCTTCTTGCTTAGCCGGTACACCATATATTAATTTATATTGATTGCCACCCAAATACCATTCTTGAAACATATGTTGATATTGTAACCAAAACTTGCTATCACGGTTATAATAAAGCTTATCTTTTCCTGTTAGCTTACTTAATGTTTCCCCTACGTGTTCTATTATTTGAAATCCTTTTAGGTCAAGTTTTTTAATATATTTGTATACCTTATAGAAATTTAATTCAAGTTGCTTTTCTGTAGTTTTAAAGTTCTTAAAGTCAGTTTCTTTTACTTTATTTAAAATTAAAACTATACAAATTATAATAAATGCTAAATCCCAATTAGTATTTATCCCCTTGTTTTTTATTAGGCTTATAATTTTATCCTTATAAAAAACTTTTTTTCTTATTTTTTTAATTTCTTCTGCCGATGGGTCTATTTTTAATTGGGATTGTCCATAATATAGTTTGCTTGTAAAGGTTTCATATACTGTTAATGCGGCTGCATTCCAATAGTTTTCTTCACTCGTTATAACACCATCCATATCAAAGATTATAGTGTCTATATCTTTTAAAAAATGGTTTGCTTTATTTTTGTTTTCATTTGCATGCAATTTTTTTATCTCCTTTAGGATTTTTCAACTTCAAATTTAATTTTACCTGCAACCCCGGAGGTCATATCCTTTCTATATTGATCTATTTCCAGTACCCTATTAAGTGCTGTCCCAAATGAACGATATATTGCTTCCCATATATGGTGACCATTACGTCCTTTTAATACATCTATATGAAGGGTACAGTTAGCACCTTGTGCAAATCCTTCTAAAAATGTTTCCAAATCTTCACTTAACATACCTTCTGTTTGTGATGGCATAGTTACTAAATCATAGTTTGCCTCAAAGTATGTTCTGCTTTCAAAACTAATTACACTACGTGACATGGCCTCATCAATTATACCTATTCCATCCCCAAAACCTTTTATGCCTTCATCTAAATTATTGTTTATATGCTCTAAAACTGCTCTTCCTAAAGTTTGTCCAACATCTTCACATATTAAATGGTGTAAGGTAAATTCATCTAATTGAACATCTATGGCAATATTTATTTGTGCACGCCATGCTATATGTTCAATCATATGATTTAAAAAGGCTATGGGTGTTTTTATTGCCTTCCTGTAACCCGGTCTTATTTTATTAAAGTCTAAGCTTACTATAACTTGAGATTCCGATGTCTCTCTTTTTACTCTTATAACTTTTTCTTTCATATTATTTTCTCTCCTTTACTGCAAGTGCATGTGCATCAAAACCTTCTGTAACTGCAATTGTATATGCCTTATCCTTAACCTTTTCAAAGCCTTCCTTTGTTGCATATCCTATTGATGAGCGTTTTAAAAAGTCAAAAACAGATACACTTGAATATGTTTTTGCAAAACCTCCTGTTGGAAGTATTGCATTAGGACCTAATAAAAAATTACATAATGTAATTGGTGTATATTCTCCAAGTAAAATTTCTCCTGCATTTTTTATTTCAGGAAGTATATCAAAAGGGTTACTTGTCATAACTTCCATATGTTCAGGTGCATATTCGTTTACAAAATCTATAGACTCTTCCATAGATTTAGTAATAACTACACCCCCATAAGTAGAGAAGTTTTTTCTTATATATTGCTGTCTAATAGGTGAAAGTTTCTTTAAAAGTTTTTCTACTATCGGAAGAACCTTGTCAACTAAGTCTTGGCTATGAGTTACCAGCAAGGCAGCGGAATCAGGACCATGTTCTGCTTCAATCATCCAATCTAAGGCAACCTTTTCCGGATCTGCCTTTTCATCTGCCAATATAATAGATTCACTTGGACCTGCCGGCAAGCCGGTATCTATATAATTACTGAGAACCCTTTTTGCAGCTGTGGCATATGCACTACCCGGTCCTATAATCTTATGACATTTGGGAATAGTTTCTGTACCAAAGGCAACAGCTGCTACAGCTTGAATACCTCCTATTTTATATATCTCTGTTATCCCTATAATTTTGGCGGCTGCCAAAATAGCATCATCAACATGCCCCTCTGCATTTGGTGGTGTTACAACAATAATTTTAGGTACTTGGGCTACAATAGCAGGTAGTCCTAACATTAACAATACTGAAGGAAAACTGCCTTTTCCACCCGGAACATACAGGCAAGCATCTACAATAGGTGTTATTTTTTCACCCACCATCAAACCATCATCAATGTTTGTAAACCACATCTCTTGGGGTAATTGCTTGCTATGAAATTCTTTTATATTTTTTGCCGCATATTCTATACTTTCTTTTATTTTTTTATCTAATCTTTTATATGCCTCATCAATCTCACTTTGTTTAACCTTGAGGTTCTCTACTTTTAGGGAAACATTATCAAATTTTTTAGTATATTCTACAATTGCCTTATCTCCCTCTTTTTTAACCCTTTCAGCAACTTTATTAGCTAATTCAATATGGTCTGTTATATCTATTTCTGCTCTTTGTAGTAAAACTTCCTTTTGATTAACTGATATTTGGTCAAGTTTATATATATTCAAACTTCCAGCCTCCTTATTAAAGTATTTTTCCTAAAAATGCTTTTGTTCGTTCATTTTGTGGGTTAGTAAATAAATCCCCGGGTTCAGCTTGTTCTACTATGACTCCTTCGTCCATAAATAAAACCCTGTCCCCTACTTCTCGGGCAAAGCCCATTTCGTGGGTAACTACAACCATTGTCATACCAATAGTGGCAAGTTGTTTCATAACTTCAAGTACCTCTCCTACCATTTCCGGATCTAAGGCGGAAGTGGGTTCGTCAAATAACATTATATCCGGTTCCATTGCTAATGCCCTTGCTATTGCTATACGTTGTTTTTGTCCCCCGGATAGTTGATTTGGAAATGAATTCGCCTTATCCAACAGACCTACACGTTTTAATAAATCCTTGGCTATTAATTCTGTTTGTTTATTATCTAATTTTTTTAACTTTTTAGGAGCAAGTGTAATATTTTTCATAACTGTTAAGTGTGGAAATAGATTAAATTGTTGGAAAACCATACCCATCTTTTGACGTAATCGGTTAACATTACTATCTTTATCGGTAATTGAAACCCCTTCTATATATATTTCACCTTTAGTTGGAACTTCTAATAAGTTAAGGCATCTTAGGAATGTACTTTTCCCCGAACCACTTGGCCCTATAACTACTACTACTTCACCCTTTTTTATATGGTCATTAATACCATTTAAAACTTTTAATTGACCAAACTGTTTATATAAATCTTTAACAATTATCACCTTGTCTCATCCTCCCTTCCAAATTCATAAAGATTTTTGAAAGTACCGTAGTTATTACAAGATATATAATTGCAACTGCTATTAAGGGCATATATGGATCAAAAGTTCTACTCCTGATTATGTCCCCACCCTTAGTTAAGTCCTCCAATGCAATATAACCTACTATTGCCGTTTCTTTTAATAATACAATAAATTCATTGGCTAATGCCGGTAATATATTTTTTATTGCTTGGGGCATAATAATATTCCACATAGTACTAACATAAGAAAGTCCTAATGATCTACCGGCTTCCATTTGACCCTTGTCAACAGCTAATATTCCTGCCCTAACTATTTCAGCAACGTAGGCACCACTATTAACACCAAAGGCTATAACTGCTACTATAATTTTTGATACATCCACACTACCAAATATAATATAATATATTATTAATAATTGTATAACTATAGGTGTTCCCCTAATAATATCAATATATAAAGATGCCAAAGAATTAAGAATTTTAAACTTGCCTATTTTAAGATTAGACAATTTTGCCAGTGCAACGATAAATCCTAAAACAATTCCTAATATAACTGAAAAAAATGTTACTTGCACAGTCACTGATAAGCCATTTGTTATAAGTTTATACCTGTTGTCTTTAATAAAGTTTAATACAAAAGCATTTATAAAACCTTCCAGCTTTAAGGTCTGACTAAAAAACCGGTACACTTAATTTCACATCCTTAACCATAAAATAAGGCTAGCAATTGGTATTATATTAGTGCCAACTACTAGCCATTTAATCAATCTTGTTTATTAATAATTAGCTTCTTCAAAATACTTGACTACCAATTCGTCAAATTCCCCACTATCTTTTAAGTCTTTTATTACCTTGTTAATAAGGTCAGTAAGCTCAGTATCGCCTTTTCTAATAGCTATTGCATATTCTTCGTCAGTAAGCTCTTCATCTAATATTGTAATATCATCATTTTTACTAATAAAAACCTCTGCAGGGCTTTCATCTAATACTACTGCATCAATCTTACCATTTCTTAAATCCATTATAGCATCAATATTGCTTTTAAATCTACTCATTTTAACATCTTCAATTTCTGAAGCTTCTAAATCACCTGTTGTTCCTTCTTGAACACCTATCTTTTTCCCTTTTAAATCATCTTTGCCCATTATTTCATCATTATCTTTTTGAACTATAATCTTTTGAGATGCTGTATAATATCCATCTGAAAAGTCAGCATTTTTCAACCTGTCTTCATCTACTGACATACCTGCTGCTACAAAGTCTATTTTCCCTGACTTTAAGGCATTTAATAGTGAATTAAAATCCATATCTTCAACTTTTAATTCTACACCTAATTCTTCAGCAATTGCCTCTGCTATTGCTACATCTAAACCGTCTACTTCATTTTTATCATTTCTGTATTCAAATGGTGGAAATGTAGATTCTGTTCCCATAACTATAACTTTCTTTTCTTCAATTCTTTTCATGGTGTCAATCTTCCCACAACCGACAAAAGCAAGTAAAACCATAATAACTACAATTAATAACATAAATACCTTGTTTAAATAACTATTTTTCATTTTAAATTCCCCCTTAATTTTATTCTTTTAATTTTTTATGTAATCGTATAGTATAATACTGTAAAATAAGTTATATTAATAACTTATTTTATAACGATTCAATAAATGCAATTATTAAAATTATAGCATTTAATTGTTATTTTTCATTATATCTTATATTTATGCAAAATTCAATGAATAATATCACTTTTCATGTATTTTTATAAATATAGGATAAAAAAGTATTGTTACAAGTCCTTTATAAGGTAAATATCATTTTACAAATGATAAAACATATGTTTTGTGGATATAATTATTGTGGATAATGTTAATAACTTTGTGAATAACTTGCCTTATGGCTTTTGATAATGTTAATAAGTCCTTAATAAATGGTTCACTTTTTTATATTATGTCAATAAGAATTCTATAGCCTTTTATTATATTATTATCTTATACTTATGCTTATTTTCAATACTTATTTTTTTAAGTATGGCAAGGAAACACTTTCAATAAGTATATCCTAAACCTAATTAAAAAAATTACACCTTAAAAAGTTCTTAAGGTGTATAAACCGTCTTTTATAATATTCTATTTGTACTCACTTATAATCCTTAAGCTTAGGGATTACTTGTGGTTTGAGAAACAGTCGCTACAATAAACTGGTCTGTCTTCTCTTGGCTTAAACGGTATCTTTGCTTCTCCACCACAGTCTGCACAAACTGCAGTATGCATTTCTCTTGATTGTCGTATTTTGTTCTTTTTAATGGTTCTACAATCTTTACATCTTGCAGGTTCATTTTGGAATCCTTTTTCTCCATAAAACTCCTGCTCTCCCGCTGTGAATATAAATTCTTGTTCACAGTCCTTACAGATTAATGTTTTGTCTTCGTACATGTATAATCCCCTCACTTTGATAAAGATATCAATTTGCCTTGACCGGGTTTGAACCGGCACCTCTGTTTAAATAATAACAGTGCTCTGCCTTTTAAGCTACATGGGCATATTACTCTTAGGTTTTATATGTGTTAAATGTTTTTCTATCTTTTTTTTAACCCTTTGTAGGGCATTATCTACAGATTTTATATGCCTTTCCAATTCTTCTGCAATTTCTTGGTATGATAGTCCTTCTAAGTATGCTGAAAGTACTTCCCAT
>CAZRSG010000029.1:0-18425 GCA_964602705.1 uncultured Oscillospiraceae bacterium | reverse complement strand
TAAGGGAGGAAGTATCTACCGCAATATGGATAACTGACAGGGAAAAAGTATTTCAGTATAATTTGCAATTAGCGGGCTTCGGAAGTAACGAAAATTATTATTGCAAAGAGGACTATATAATGCTATAATCATTTATTAAGGGCAATTAACTCAGCTGGCAGAGTGTCATCTTGACGTGGTGAAAGTCGGGGGTTCGAATCCCTCATTGCCCACCATATATTTATAAAAGATAATCTTATATCTGCTGCCTACAAGATTAGTGAAAAAGTTGCATTTCAAGAATTAACACCATCTTTTGTAACGGAGATTAAACCCGCTGTTACTTTTGTAAGTGATGATGGTAATAAGGAAGATTACCAAGTACTTAAAGATCTTTTTTCATCTGCTGATATACCTTGTGTCTTAGCAATTATTACTGATCGGGTTGGGACAGAGGGTTATATGAATTGGGAGGAACTAAGGGAATTACAAAATAACTATGATTATGAAATAGCATCACATACACATACACATCCTGACTTATTGTAAATGCTTAGAAATAATGCTAAGGAGCTGACCGGTTAGGCGTTTTAGCTCTGTACAAGATATAACTGATGGATATATTTCCTTTAAATCCTCATAACAATTATCTGTTTCTTCATCATCTAAAGCGATAGCAATAATATTTGTTCCCCTTTTAATTATTTTTGCGGTAGCATTTGCTGTATCTTTTACTGAAATTGGGGGAAGGTAGCAGGCGGAATCATCGATGTCATGGGCAGGGACACCATCTGATAAAACAATAATAAGCCGTTCGGCTTCAACTGTATGTTTGATAATATATTTCTCAGCCCAAAATAAGGATAAGCCTTCTCTTGTTCCTTCATTTGCGGACAAAGTAAGAATGTTAAACTTTTCTTCATCCCTTCCCATAAAATCAATTAAAATGTTATGTATAACTGTTGGTTCATCATATATTGCCCTATGCTCTACAATTGCGTGTGTTATCCCCTGTTTTTTTAAAACTTCATGCAGGATAAGACTTGAAACCATTGCACTTTCACGACGTGCACCGTACATAGAACCGGATCCATCAATTAAAAGCATAACTGCTATATCAGGAATACCAAATTCCTCATCATTTCTGTACCAGTAACGTTTTTTTATATCTGCAAGGTAGCGAGATGAGATTCCCCCTCCAAACAGTCTGCGTTCTTCCCGTGTTGGTATACGTGCTTTAAGTAGCTGAGTAAAACGACTGTTATATGAATTAATGTTTATAAGATACTTGCTGTAAATATTCTGGTAAGCCTTTCGCAGGTTTAGATTCGGTTTTGGCTTTGTTTCTATAATTTCTATTCCTTTATGAATTGTATGGCAGTCAAATTGTGAGCCTTTTAAAGTAACTACAAGAGGTTGAAAAAGCATAATTTTGAGTGCAGCTTCCTTTTCGTTTTCGTAATCTTGAATGAGGGCATAAAGTTGCTTATTGAAATCTTTATTAGGCAAGACCCTACCTTCTAAATCTGTAAATAAACGTCGTTTTATATTTATAGGTCGCCCCTTGCTTTCTATATTTGTCATAGCAATTGATTTACCACTATGAGTTTTTACACCATAAAGTATCTGCATTAATTTTGTATCGTTAATGTCCTTATCTGATTTCGGGATTAGGGGTTCAATGATATCAAATATTTGCTGCGAATATTTGAAACGTTCATCAGCATTGCCGCAAATGCTGGCATCCATAAAAAGTTGTTTGGTTATTTCCACATATTTGATGATTGATTTTGGTGGGGGAGCCTGGTTAATCATGGGATAAAGCAAGAAGGTACCCATATAATTCAGGTAAAGTGTTAGTGGTAAAAGTTCTAACTTATTGGCAAGATCCTCCTTAAAGGCACGATTAATAGTCCCTTGGATTGGTGTATTGGAAAAGGTTACCGCCATACGTAAAAAAACTAGGTATAGCTCAAGGTTATCAAATGTATTGCAACCTGCCGCTTCAATAAAGGCATCTTCAATAATGTTTGCAATTAGGGCAAGTGTCTTTTTTCGAGCCTTAGTTGTTGAACGACTATCACTTGCTGCTTCCACCGGAAAGTTTGAATAAAGAATATGTAGACATTCATGAATATTCTGCCCCCGTGTAACCATTCGAAGGGCATACCACGGATCTGTGGAAATGCGGTGTTCCATCTTCATAGATTCTTCAGCACGGTAGAGAGCCTCACTATCGGCAAATACATTGTTTTTGGCAGGGTCGACTACAATGTTTTGACCATCAGTGAAGGCTTGATCCTCATTAATAAAGAAAAGGCGTACCTTATCATTTTCAGTGAGAATTTGTGCAAAGTTTTCTTCAATATTGCGGTTGAAATCACATTGAAAAAGTTTGAGTATTTTTCTAATCTCTTTATTCATGCTCTTATAACTCCTTATATTGTAATCAAGTTCTTTCATTAGGAATTTCACCTTATTATATCCATACATTATACATCTGGATATATCCGGAAAAGTTATTACTTTTTATGTAGGGGTTTATAGTTACAAATTGTATCATTGGGATATTCACGAGCTTTATTTAAGACCTTCTTTATGACCATTTATACAGGACTAAAATTCCACGTATGGCTTCCTCCATAGCACGGTCGCATTTAGCTATAGGAATAATTGTCTTTTCGGCAGCAGCAAGATAACCTTCATATTTAGCAAGCCGAACCCAATTTTCAAGGTTACGTGGTGAGATAACAATATCTAATTCCTCACTATCAATTTTCTTTTTTAGTTTATGGTAGACACCAAGAATTTTATCTACCTTTTCAACACATGCAGGAACACGGGTGGTTAGCATTTTGACGATTGCCTTATCCGATAGTGCTGCAAGTTCTAAAATAACATTAAAGCGGTTATATAGTGCCTGATTAAGTTCCTTTGTACCGAAATATCCAAGATTCATTGTTGCAAAAAATCGGAAATTCGGGTGTCGTCTTACTACTTCACCGTTATCAAGCCGTACAAAACCATTATCATCGTACAAATTCGTCCAAGTTTTCCGTACAATTAATCACATCCATGATAGGCATAGCAATTTCCTGACAAATCAGTTTGCAGGATATGGTTTTGCCAGTGCCGGCAGGACCATGAAAAAGGGTGGCTCTGATGTCACCTGCTGTTATAGCACTGCATATTCCACGCACAACTTTCGGTATAAGTAACTCTGAAGGAAGGTTAGGGATAAGGGGTTGGTATTCAAGAAGAAAGGCATCTACTGGAAAAGGAGTTACGATGACCTCTTTATCAAGTTCCTTTTTTATAGTTTTCTTATTTTCAGAAATAACCTTGAAGCTTTCTTTAAATGAAAGCATTTCACTACAGTCGAAACCGTTAAGGTTTGCGTAGACTATTTCATACTCATCAAATTTATGTGTCTGGTAGAAATCTTCATGCAGGTTTACAAAAGTGTCAGCGGCAGGATTTTCTATAAAATTTAAAAGCATATTGCTGTAGTCACTATCGTGACGACATTCATAGGCAAGGAGGACACAAAAGCATGGAAGAAGTTTATAAAGTGGGTGCAAATGCTCCATATTGCCGTCAATCCATCGTCCCATATTATCATAGGCGGCTATACTTATTTCGTCATCTTCAAAAAATGCCTCATACTTGTAGATGTTCGGCTCGACAACGGCATTTACTCGCCAGTCATCCGGTATTTCTATTTGAAAGAAAACCTGCCTACCATCATCGCTGACAAAGTAATCACCCTCTACTGCTTCATCACCCTTAGCAATAGATTCACAAAGCGTAGAGAACAGCACAAGAGCTTCCCCTATAGGTTGACAGAGTGTGGTTGTTCCTTTAAAAGATTGATTGTTTGGATGTACATAATATTGGGTGACATCGGAGTGATGCTTAAATCCAAACCCTTTATAAATTTCATCATTATTACTCCGAACAACCTTATATGATATTTTAAAAATATTCATATTCACTTTACCCCCCATATTTTAAGATTATTAATAAATAAAAGTTTAATTAACTTTTTTATGTTTCTATTTATCTAATATAATACCATAGTTAATTTTCGATTGCCTATAAGCTATTTTATAACAATATCATATATTTTAGTGTATATATTTGTCAAGTAAAAATAGAAAGGAAGAAATAGAAACAACAAGTATCTTCCAATACTTAATTTATTTAACCAATAAAAAAGATTTACTAAAAAGAAAATAGAGGGTATTATGGAAACCGGGTATAATCATCAAACAAATATATTAGAAGAATGATTGGGAAAGGTTTGATAATGAAGCTTGTAAAGGAAAAGAGTAGAAAATATATAAAGAGATAAACAAAGTAAATATATAACAAATGTTATTATAATAATTGACAAGATATTAACAATAATATATAATTTTTATAGTTACATAATTAAAAAGATACACAAATAAGGGTTAAGGATTTTTAAAAAAATATCTGATTACTTATAGAAACTATATATACTAAAATATTATATAACAAACATGCCATACAAATGTGCTTGGTATAATATAGCTGTTTTAATAAAGGAGTGATACATTAAATGGGTAACCAAAATAAAAAGGTATCAATAGCTGTTGTAAGGCGACTCCCAAGATATTATAGATACTTGGAAGACTTATTAAAAAATGAGGTTACAAGGATATCTTCAAAAGAATTAAGTCAAAAGATGGGTGTAACAGCCTCACAAATTCGGCAAGATTTAAATTGTTTTGGCGGCTTTGGTCAACAGGGATATGGATATAATGTAGAATACCTATATAGGGAAATTGGTAATATTTTGGGTTTATATGGGGACAACACCACTATTATTATTGGGGCAGGACATTTGGGTCATGCATTAGCCAGTCATGCAAGCTTTGAAAAAAGAGGCTTTAAATTAGTAGGTATATTTGATGTAGACCAAGATGTTATAGGAGAAAAGATTCGTGGTATAGAAGTTATGCATATGGATAAAGTTACCGACTTTATTAAAAATAATAGGGTAGATATTGCAATTTTAGCAATTCCTAAAGCAGAAGTTTCGCAAGTTGCTAAAGATTTAGTTGATTTAGGTATAAAAGGTTTGTGGAACTTTTCCTATACAGATATAGATGTAGGTAAAGATATTGAAATTGAAAATGTTCACTTAAGCGATAGTTTAATGACCCTATCCTATAAAATAACACAGAAGATTGATAATGGAGAATAAAAATGGATATAAAAATAGTTGCCTTTATTGGGGCAAGCGGTACAGGTAAAAGTTATAAGGCTATGTGGGTGGCACGGGAAAATAATATAAACTTTATTATAGATGACGGTTTATTAATAAAAGGCAATAGGATAATTGCCGGTATTTCTGCAAAAAGAGAAAGGACTAAGATAGCCTCTGTAAGACGAGCATTGTTTTTGGATGAGAATCACTCTGATGTGGTTAAAAAGGTAATAAAGGAAGAGGAACCTAATTCTATATTAATCCTTGGTACATCTATACGTATGATTGAAGCCATTGTTAAGAAATTAGAATTACCATCAATATCAAAAATAATAAATATAGAAGATGTTGCAGCAGCCACAGAAATAAAGAAAGCCCAAAAGACTCGTATGCTTGAAGGTAAGCATGTTATTCCGGTACCAACCTTTGAAATTAAAAAAGACTTTTCCGGGTATTTTATTGATTCATTAAAGATTTTTACTAAAAGAGGGAGAAAGGAAAGCATTTTAATTGACGATAAATCTGTGGTAAGACCAACCTTTAGTTATTTAGGCGAGTATACGATATCAAAAAATGTTATATTTACAATTGCAAAACACGAAGCGACAAGAAATGAATTTGTTAAAAAGATAAATAAAATATGGACTAATAATACATTAAATGGTACAATAATAAATATGCAAATGGTTTTCAAGTATGGAATAATCATACCGGAAAGAGCAAAAGAAATACAAAAAGAAGTTAAAAAGGCTATAGAAACCTATACTGCCATAAATGTACTTGCTGTAAATATTATAATACAAAGTCTTGATATATAAAAAACTAAGGATAAAGGTAAAAGTATTTAATGGATATAATTTATCGAAATAATAAAGTTATTATTAATGGCATAAAAGATTTTAACCTCACCCATACATTTGAATGTGGGCAATGTTTTAGATGGTTTAAGGAATATAATGATGATACTTATACAGGCATTGCATATAATAAAGTTATTAATATAGGTCTTGATAATGATAACTTAATAATCAAAAATACAAATATAGAAGAATTCAATAAGATTTGGAAATCTTATTTTGACTTGGACAATAATTATAGTATAATTAAAAATAAGTTAAATTATGATAAAATAATCAGAATTGCAAGTAAATTTGGATGGGGGATACGAATCCTTAAGCAAGAACCTTGGGAATGTTTAATTTCTTTTATTATATCTGCAAATAACTTTATTCCAAGAATAAGAAATATAATAAATCGGATAAGTGTATTATATGGTGAGGCAATATCTTATAATGGCACCCTATATCATACCTTCCCGGGACCGGATATCATATATAAACTTAGCCCCGAACAACTTATTGCATGTGGGTGTGGATACCGTCATAAATATATTACTGAAGCTGCCCGAATGGTATTAGAGGGGCATATTACATTAGAAAAGATAAAAGATATACCATCTAATGATGGACGAACTGACCTTATGAAGATATATGGGGTAGGACCTAAAATTGCAGACTGCGTACTACTATTTTCTTTTCAGAAGTATAATGTCTTTCCAACTGATGTGTGGATAAGAAAGGTAATGAATAAGTTGTATTTTGGGAAAGACGTTACTAATAACTATATACAAGAATTTGCACAAGACAAATATGGTAATTTAGCAGGTTTTGCACAACAATATTTATATTATTATTCCAGGGAAAATTGGGATAAGATAGATAAAGACATTTTTAACAAATAAAGAAAGATTAATAAAATACGATTTATATTAATACTTTTATTTATTCTTGCAGGAATTTTAAAACAAATAAAGAAAGTATATAATATACATAAATATACAAAGCTATTAGGAGGTAATTATAAATGTTAGTAACAGGAAAAGAAATGTTAGATAAGGCACATAAGGAGAAATATGCAGTAGGGGCATTTAATGTTAACAATATGGAGGCTCTTCAAGCAGTAATTGAAGCAGCTGAAGAGGAGAAATCACCGGTAATTATACAAACTTCAGAAGGTGCATTAAAATATGCAGGTTTAGAACTTTTAGCGGAAATGATTAAAACCGCAGGACGAAAGGCGAGCATACCGGTAGTAATCAACTTGGATCATGGTACAACTTATGAAACAATTGTACAATGTATAAAAGCCGGCTATACCTCTGTTATGATAGACGGTTCAGGCTATCCATTAGACGAAAATATTGCTGTAACCAATGAAATAATTAAAATTGCACATGCAGCCGGAATTTCTGTAGAGGCAGAATTAGGTAGATTGGGTGGAATTGAAGATAATATTCAAGTAGATGAAAGGGATGCAAGATTTACTCATCCTGATGAAGCAGAAGTATTTGTAGATAAGACAGGAGTAGACTATCTTGCAATTGCTATAGGAACAGCTCATGGTAAATACAAGGGCGAACCAAAATTAGATTTTGAACGTTTAGATACAATAAAGAAACGTATAAATATACCGGTTGTTCTGCATGGAGCATCAGGAATTTCAGAAGATGCAATTAAAAAAGCAATTAATTTAGGTGTTAACAAAATTAATATAGATACTGATTTAAGGCTTGCATTTACTGAAGCAATACGTTCAATAATTATAAATAAACCGGAAGAATTTGATCCTCGAAAGGTATGTGGACCTGCCAAAGATGCAATAAAAAAGGTTGTAAAAGAAAAGATAAGGCTATTTGGTTCTGCGAACAAAGCATAATTTAAAAAGTCCAATATTGACATATAACTAATTATAGAATATAATGCTTTAGTATCTTATTTCCTTGTTCCGGATTTATGCTGGGACCACAGTCCAAAAGGAGGTGAAATAAATGGTTCAAGTAATGAATAAATATGAAACTATTTTTATAATTAACCCTGAACTTAGTGAAGAAGAAATTCAAGGTGTGATAGAAAGGTTCAAATCATTAATAGAATCTGCCGGAGAGGTAGAAAGTGTTGATGAATGGGGTAAAAGAAGATTAGCATATCCAATAAATAAAATGTCCGAGGGTTATTATGTATTAATAAACTTTGCAGCTAATCCTTCATTTTTGCAAGAATTAGAAAGGGTTTATAGAATTCATGATGCTATTATGCGTCATATTATAGTAAAAAAGGATTAATGTATTAACCTAAAAAATTTAAAGGCAGGTGGCAAACAAATGTTAAATAAAGCAATACTTATGGGGAGACTTACAAGGGATCCGGAGATTAAATATACTGCAAATAATATAGCGGTATGTACTTTTACATTAGCTATTGACAGGCGTTATGCAAAACCGGGAGAAGAGAAACAAACTGATTTTATTAATATAGTAACCTGGAGACAAACTGCCGAATTTGTCAGCAAATACTTTGTAAAGGGTCAACAAGTTGCGGTAGAGGGTAGAATTCAAACAAGAACTTGGGACGATCCGGAGGGTCAACGAAGGTACTTTACTGAAGTAGTTGCCAATGAAGTATTTTTTGCAGATAGCAAGCGTGATGGAGGATATGGTGACGTAAGTGAGGGACCGGGTTACCAAGATGCTAATTTAGGTGGACAGTCTGGAGCAGAAGGCTTTACACCGATAGATGTAGATGACGACCTTCCCTTTTAAATATTAAACGAATACTAAACTTTTCATAAAAGTAGATAACCTTAAAAAGGAGGTTTAACAGTGAGCGAAAGAAACTATAAATCGCGTAGGATAAAGAAAAAGGCCTGTTCTTTTTGTATTGATAAGGCTACTGAAATAGACTATAAAGATGTTGCTAAAATAAGAAAATATATTTCAGAAAGAGCTAAGATTTTACCAAGAAGGATAAGTGGTAATTGTGCTAAACACCAAAGGCAATTAACACGAGCAATCAAAAAGGCTAGACATATTGCTCTTTTACCACACACTTCGGAATAAAGTAGATATTATAAAAAGCCAGCGTAAAAAGCTGGTTTTTTTATCACATTTATTATTAGGTAGGTGTTATTAAATATGAAAATTGGATTTTTAGGACCTAAAGGAACATTTTCACAACAAGCCACTAATGCATACATAAACAAATTAGATAATGAAATAATTGAATATCCTAACATTAACGAACTTATATTGGCAGTAGAAAATAAGATAATTGATGAGGCTGTAGTACCGATTGAGAATTCAATAGAAGGGGCTGTAAATCTAACATTAGATATGCTTGCCCATAAAGTAAACTTAAAAATAAAGGCAGATATTATAATACCAATAGTTCACAACCTATTGGTAAAACCCGGAACAAAAGATATAAACTTTATACTATCCCATCCCCAAGCTATAGGTCAATGTAGGAATTTCATTACTAATAACTACCCAAATGCTATAATAAAATATACATATAGTACAGCACAAGCAGCACAAGAAATTTCAAGGGGTACTCATATAGACACTTATCATTATAGTAGTAGAAACAATCAAGCTGACTCTGCAGCAATATCGGCTCTTAGTGCGGCAAAAGAGTATGGTTTAGAAGCCATTTATACCTCAATACAAGACTTTAATCATAACTATACAAGGTTTGTTGTTTTATCACATATAGAAAATTCTAATAGAACTAAAGCAAATAAAACTTCTATAATCTTCTCAACAGAAAACAAACCGGGCAGCTTATATAAGATTTTGCAAATTTTAGATTTATGGGGAATTAATATGACAAAAATAGAATCACGCCCCGCTAAAGACATTTTTGGTGCCTATATATTTTTTGTTGATATGGAAGGTTCATATAAAGATGCGGATTTAAATGATGCCTTAACTATGATTAAAAGGAAGACTACACTTTTTAAGTTCCTTGGTTCATACCCAACGATTAGTTTAAGGAATTAGTTTTAGCCCTGAATTTTATTGTAAATTATAGTTAGTAATGATATAATAATTAATACTTAAAAGTATAAAAGGGGTGGGGAAATGGGTTTTTTAAACAGAGAAATAGATATTACAAAAAATATAAAAATGATAGAATGGTTAAAAAGTGAACTACTAACAGATATAGCTAACTTATTCAGACAGCTAATAAGTGGCTTTAAAGAAGAAACTGAAGAAATACTAGCGGAAACACTATCAAATATTATTATAATTACATATTTACTATCAAAAAGGTTGGGTATAAATTATAATATTATTGATTTAAAAATAGACAATAAATTAAAAATAGGAATTGCCGAACAGAATGACTTAGAAAAAAATTATGGTGACCTATCAGAATTATCAAGACATATAAATAACACAAGAAGCATAAATTATAAATAAAAAATTAGCGGTTTAAAATATTCGTTATTTTACGAGGAGATAAAGAATGAAAAACAAAGTTGAAACAATGGCCTTAATTGAAGCGGCATATCTTACAGCAATAACTGTAATTTTTGCTTTGTTAGGTCATTATATACCAAGTATGTCGGTATTAACAATGTTTTTAGTGTCTATACCGACCATAATTTTACTTATAAAAACAAATGGGAAAATGGCTTTGGCATCAGTGCTTGTTTCATATGCTTTAATTATTATCCTTACCGGACAAATAATAGTAGCTACAATAATATTTTTTACTTATTGTTTCTCGGGTTTATTTATAGGCTATGCCTTAAAAAAAAGATGGGAATTTAGCAAGACATTAATGTTTGCATCAGCAGCCTACCTCCTATCATTATTAATAACACTTATTTTTATTAGCAGCCTTGAAGGGGCAAATCAAATTGAAAAGTTAATACTAATATTTAGGGAATATTTAGATAAATCAGGGGCTATATTTAGTGATATACTTACAAAAAGGTTTCCCGGTGAAAATACATCTGAATTAGTTACTGATTTGCAAAATATCTTACAAACCACCTATACCACCTTGCAAATTTTACTACCCAGCTTATTTATACTATCATCGGCTTTTACCGCCTATATAACATTAACCTTATCAAAGGTGGTACTTAATCGTATAGGTTATAATTATAAATACATACCTAATTTTAACGAAATAAAAGTTAACAAAAGCATGACCTATGGGTTTATAATATTCCTTTTACTGGTGACTGTGTCTAAAGACGGGCTTATAAAGTCAATATTTATTAATATAGTTTATATACTAAGCATCATTTTAATATTTTATGGTATGGCAGTTGTAGACTTTTTTATGAAAAGAAAGCGAATTCATGGTTTATTAAGGATAGTAATTTATCTTGTAAGTTTTATTATCTTAAGTGCAATTGGAGGGATAATACCCTTATTTAACCCCTTAAGTATTTTGTTAATATTTGCATTTATAGATAGTAATTTTAATATAAGAAAGTTAAGTGACAAAGGAGAAAGACATGGACAATAAGATTATTTGCAAAAGGTTTTTATCAGGCAATGCTGTTTATTTAAGTTTTATATTTATTCTTATAATTATTTTAATAATACATAAGTTTTATTTAATTAGTTTATTAGCACTTATAGTATTTTGTGCCTTAGTATATTATAATATTAGGAGTAAAAAGAAAAAAACCGAAGGAATAGTTAAATATATTGAAAGTCTTATTTTTCATGTAGATTCTGCTACCAAAAATACTGTCTTACACTTTCCCATACCTATGGTGGTTATTAATGTAAATGGGATAATAACATGGTATAATCCGGGCTTTGAGCAAATATTTAATAAAAAAGAAATATTTAATAAACCCATACAATCAATAATTAAAGAGGTGCAAGTTGCAAAATTATTAGAAGATAAGACAAATATATCGGAAACTATTACCTATAATAATAAAACTTATAATGTATTAGGGAATTTGGTTAAAATAGAGGCTGCTCCTGGTTCGGAGTATATGCTTGTCCTTTATTGGCTTGATGTAACAGAATTAGAAAATATACAAAAGAAATATCAAGAGGAAAGACCTGTAACTGGAATTATAATGGTTGATAATTATGCTGAAGTAATGCAGGATACTGAAGAAATAGAAAGGCCACAACTACTTGCGGAAATAGACAGGCGGATAGCAAACTGGTTTTCTGTTAGTAATGGTATCTTAAAAAGATTTGAACGAGATAAATATTTATTGATATTTGAAAAAAAATATTTAAATATTTTTGAAGAAAAAAGGTTTACTATAATGAAAGAAATAAAAGAAATTAATGAAAACGACAAGATACCTGTAACATTAAGTATAGGAATTGGTGTTGGAGGCACAACAATTTTACAAGGCTACTCATATGCAAGGGCTGCAATAGATATTGCACTTGGTAGGGGTGGTGACCAGGTAGTTATAAAAAAAGATGATAACCTAAAATTTTACGGCGGTAAGACAAAAGAATTAGAAAAAAGAACTAAAGTAAAAGCAAGGGTCGTATCATATGCACTAAGGGAATTAATATTGCAATCAGACCAAGTAATTATTATGGGGCATAAAAATGCAGATATGGATTCAATAGGGGCAGCCGTTGGCTTATGTAGTTTCACTCGTAACAAGGGTAAAGATTACTTTATTGTAATGGGTGAATATAACCCGTCAGTAAACAATGTTTTATCAAGGCTAAAGGCTCTTGAAGAATACAATGATGTTTTTATTTCCCGTACCAGAGCCATGGACATAATAACAGATAAAACAACACTAATTGTTGTAGATACCCATAGGGCAAGCTTCACGGAAAGTCCAAAACTATTAGAGCAAACCAATAATATTGTAATAATTGACCACCACCGTAGGAGTGCAGAATATATAGAAAATGTAGTTTTGGCATATCATGAACCGTATGCATCATCTACTTGTGAATTAGTCACGGAAATTATACAATATATAGATGAAAAGGTTAAATTAAATGTAACAGAGGCAGAGGCACTATATGCAGGAATAGCTGTCGATACAAAAAGCTTTTCCTTTAAGACCGGAGTACGGACATTTGAAGCTGCATCTTTTTTAAGGCAAATAGGTATAGATACAACATCGGTGAAGAAATTGTTTCAAAGTGACTTAAAAACATATATAATAAAATCTGATATAGTTAGGAATATAGAAATCTATAACAATATTGGAATTTCGACTTATGATAAGGAATTAAAAAATGCAGGGCTTATAATAGCCCAGGCAGCAGACGAAATTTTAAATATAGTAGGAATAAAAGCATCATTTGTAATGTGTTACACAAATGGCGAAACAATTATTAGTGGTAGATCTTTAGGAAGTATAAATGTTCAATTAATATTAGAAAGGCTTGGTGGTGGCGGGCATTTAACAGTTGCAGGAGCACAATTGCAAGGTGTGAAATTGCCTGAAGCCAAAGAAATGCTTAAAGATGCCATCAAACAATATTTAGAAAAGTAAATTTAAGATGTAAAAATTAAAGAAATGGGGGAAATATAATGAAAATAATTTTAACAGAAGATGTAAAGGGTCAAGGGCTTAAGGGTGATATTGTTAATGTTAGTGATGGATATGCCAGAAATTATTTATTACCAAGAGGTTTGGCTATTGAAGCTACAAAAGGCAACCTAAAAAGTTTGAAGTTAGAGGAAGCAGCTGCAGCAGATAAAAAAGAAATGGAATTAGAAGATGCAAAAAAGTTATCAGAAGAGATAAGCGGCAAGATAGTAGAAGTTAAGGCAAAGGCAGGAGAAACAGGTAAGTTATTTGGTTCTATCACAGCTACAGACGTAGCAGACCACTTAAAAAAACAACACAATATAAGCATAGACAGAAGAAAGATTAATATGGGAGACCCAATACGTAGCTTAGGGATAACAGAAGTAGAAGTCAAAATATATCCGGAAGTATCCACCAGCATAAAGGTTAAAGTAACAGAGGAAGTATAAGGTATGGATGTAAACATAAGCAGGATACCCCCTTACAGTTTAGAAGCTGAACAATCTATTTTAGGTGCTATGCTTTTAGATAAAGAAGCAGTAAGCATAAGTATTGAACAGGTAAAGCCGGAAGACTTTTATAGGGATGACCATAAAGAAATATATGAAGCAATGTTAGATTTATTTGAAATAAACCAACCAATAGATATAATAACCGTAACAGATCAATTAAGAATTAGGGGAACTTTAGAAATTGTAAACGGCTTAGAATATTTAACAGAACTTGCAACATCTGTATTTACTACTGCTAACGTTAAATATTATGCACAAATTGTTGAAGAAAAATCCATACTTAGAAAACTAATTAAGGCATCTTCCGAAATATCTAATATGAGCTATGAGGCAAATGAAGAAGTAACTGACATAGTTTCCAAGGCTGAAAAAAAAATATTCGATATTATACAAGGTAAAGTAGACAAAGGCTTTTATCCTATAAAAGACGTATTAATAGAAAGTTTTAATAAACTTGAAGAACTTTATAAAAATAAAGGCAAGTTAGTAGGAATTCCAACAGGATTTTCAGACTTAGACCGTAAAACAGCAGGTTTGCATAATTCGGACTTTATATTAATAGCCGCAAGACCGGCTATGGGGAAAACCAGTTTTGCCCTTAACATAGCTCAACATGCTGCTATTAAAGCTAAGGTACCTGTAGCTATCTTTAGTTTAGAAATGTCTAAAGAGCAATTAGTAAACAGGATGTTATGGTCTGAAGCACTTGTTGACAGTCAAAGAATGCGGACAGGTGAATTGGAAAGTGATGATTGGCCAAAACTTGCACGAGCAATAGGTCCCTTATCCGAAGCACCCATATATATAGACGATACACCGGGTATATCAGTTGCAGAAATACGGGCAAAATGCAGGCGATTGAAAATGGAAAAGGACTTAGGGCTTGTAATAATTGACTACTTACAACTTATGCAAGGTAGAGGTAGGCCGGAAAGCCGCCAACAGGAGGTATCTGAAATATCAAGATCCTTAAAGATTTTAGCAAAGGAAATTAATATACCTGTTGTAACCCTATCACAACTAAACCGTGCCCCGGATTCACGAACAAATGACCATAGACCGAAGCTTAGTGACTTAAGAGACTCAGGTGCAATAGAACAAGATGCAGACTTAGTAATGTTTTTATACAGGGACGAATACTATAATGATGATACCGAAAATAAAAATATAGCTGAATGTATTATTGCTAAACATAGAAACGGTTCTACGGGAGATATAAAATTAGTCTGGTTGGGTGAATATACTAAATTTGCTGATTTGGATAGAACTTATGGAGAGTGACTCAGTGGATAAGCTTATAAATATAGTGCGAAACACAATAAAAAAGTTTAATATGATAGAGGCAGGGGATAAGGTCCTGGTAGCTGTATCAGGGGGTGCAGATTCAATTTGTCTCTTGCATGTATTATATTTATTAAAAGATGAATATAAGATAAACTTATATGTTGCTCATGTAAATCATGAACTAAGGGGGCATCAGGCAGACTTGGATGCCCTTTTTGTAAAAGAAGTTACTGAACTTTTAAAAATAAAATTATTCCTACAAAATATTAATATAAGACAAATTGCAAATAAGAAATCTATCTCAGAAGAAGTTGCCGGACGGATGGAAAGATATAAATTCTACTTTAAAACAGCAAAAGAAATAGGTGCAAATAAAATTGCAGTGGGACAAAACCTAAATGATCAGGCAGAAACCCTTTTAATGCGTATTATAAGAGGCACAGGTTTAAAAGGCTTAGCCGGTATAGAACCAATACGTAATGATGGTGTAATCAGACCCTTGTTAGAAGTTGACAGGCAGTTAATTGAACAATATTGTAAGGATAATAGGTTAGAATACAGGACAGATAAAACTAATTTAGAGCCTATCTATACACGAAATAAAATTAGGCTTCAATTAATACCTCAAATCATAAAAGAATATAATCCCAACTTCATATATTCAATCTCCAATATGGCTGACTTATTAAAAGAGGAAAATAACTTTATTGAAGAATATGCAGATAAGCTTGCAAAAGAACTTTTAGTAATCAAAAAAGAAGGTATTTATATAAAAATAAGTAAATTTACAAGTTTACATAAGGCAATACAAAGACGGTTAATAAGAAAAGCAATCTATGAGTTAAAAGGAAATATTACAGATATAGAATATAAACATATTAACAAAACTTTAAAAATAATTTCTAACAATTCAGGTAAAAAAGAAACAAGAGCTGCCATAGAACTACCACAAAAAACTAAGTTACAAATAAAGGGAAACTATATACATATATTTAATAACATTATTCAAGAAAAAGAAGTAGGTGAATTTTCCTATAGGTTGACACTTAATGGAGAAACACCAATAAAGCTTCCTAATATTGAGACAAATGTCCAGATTAAAACACGCATAATAGATAAAACAAAAATAAAAGACATTAAAAAAAGTAATTATATAAAACTTTTTGATTATGATATAATAAATAAGGAAATATATATAAGGAATAGGTTAGCCGGTGATAAATTTATTCCTCAGGGTATGGAAGGTAGGAAGAAATTAAAAGATTACTTTATAGACTTAAAAGTTCCAAAAGAAAAAAGAGATCAAATTCCTATTATAGCAACAGAAGACGATATAATTTGGGTAATAGGCTACAGGACTAATGCAAAATATAATTACACTGAAAATACAAAAAAGGTACTTGTTATTGAAATTATAGGGGGAGAAAAGATTAATGATAAATGATATTGCCAAGGTATTACTGACAAGGGAAGAATTAGAAAGAAAAACAAAAGAATTAGCAGCCCTTATTAGTAAAGAATATAAGGATAAAAAATTAATGATTATATGTATACTAAAAGGAGGTGTAATGTTTACAACTGACTTATTAAAAGAAATAAGTATTCCGGTAGAAATAGACTTTATGGCTATATCAAGCTATGGGGCTTCAACCTCAACATCTGGAATAGTAAGGATACTTAAAGACTTAGAAAATGATATAGAAGGAAAGGATATTTTAATTGTTGAAGATATTATAGATAGTGGGTTAACATTAAAATATTTAAAAGACTTGTTATTATCCAGAGGACCTAACAGTTTAAAGATATGTACTATACTTAACAAGCCATCAAGCCGAAAGGAAAAGGTGAAAGTCGACTACATAGGTTTTAATATACCGGATGAATTTGTAGTAGGTTATGGTTTAGACTATGCCGAAAAATATAGGAATTTACCATTCGTAGGGGTATTAAAACCGGAAATATATAAGGACTGATATGTTAATATATTATTAATTTATAATAGTCTTGAAAATTAGTTGTTTTATTTGTTTTTATATGTTAATATATTGTATCGTAACAACTAAGTTATAATCTTTAAATTTTAATTATGTAATTTTTTTAAAAACAATACAAATTTAATAATTGAAAACAAATAACCTATATTTAAATATAATTTTATGCATATAATATGCTTATTAAGGAGGGAAAATTTTTGAGAAAATACTTTAAAGGGATAAGTTTTTATATATTACTTTTTATAGTAATTTTATTAATTTATACTTTGTATCAATTACCGAACAAAACTGAACATAAAACTTATACTGATTTAAAGAATTTAATAGAATCCGGTGATGTTACAGAATTAGAAGTAATAGATCGTAAGGCAATAGCTTTACTATCAGACAATTCAAAAATAGAAGTAACTATTCCGGCTCGAGAAATATTAAATAACTTTTTGGAGAAAGCGGATCCTAAAAATCAAATAAGTGTAGATTATCGTGAACCACCAACACCACCATGGTGGATAACAATATTACCTACATTAGGATTAGTTATTATATTTATATTATTTTGGGTGTTTTTCTTACAACAATCTCAAGGTGGCGGTGGTAATAGGGTAATGTCTTTTGGGAGAAGCCGTGCTAAATTAGTTACTGACGATAAAAAGAAAATTACTTTTGATAATGTAGCAGGTGCAGATGAAGAAAAAGAAGAACTAAAAGAAATTGTAGACTTTTTAAAAGGACCACGAAAGTTTATCGAATTAGGTGCAAGAATACCCAAAGGTGTTTTATTAGTAGGACCTCCCGGAACAGGAAAAACGCTTTTAGCAAAAGCAGTTTCCGGTGAAGCTGAAGTACCTTTTTTTAGTATAAGCGGTTCTGACTTTGTAGAAATGTTTGTTGGGGTTGGTGCTTCACGAGTTAGGGACTTATTTGAACAGGCAAAGAAAAGCTCACCCTGTATCGTCTTTATAGACGAAATTGATGCTGTAGGTAGGCATAGGGGAGCCGGTCTTGGCGGTGGGCATGATGAAAGAGAACAAACATTAAACCAGCTCTTAGTGGAGATGGACGGTTTTGGAGTAAATGAAG
>CAZRSG010000028.1:0-18830 GCA_964602705.1 uncultured Oscillospiraceae bacterium | reverse complement strand
CTTTGTAAGTTTTAACAAACTCGAGTGTAAATAAACAACTATTATTATCTCTTTGAGAATTGAGGAGCTCTTCTCGCACCTCTTAAACCATATTTCTTTCTTTCTTTCATCCTCGGATCTCTTGTTAAAAAGCCTTCTTTTTTCAAGGCTGGTTTGAATTCTTCATCTGCACTTACTAATGCTCTTGCAATTCCATGCCTTATAGCACCTGCTTGACCTGTAAAGCCACCACCTGTAACTGTTACTATTAGATCAAATTTACCTGATGTTCCGGTTGCTACTAAAGGTTGGTTTACAATAACTTTTAATGTTTCTAAACCGAAGTAATCGTCTATATCCCTTTTATTTATTGTAATATTGCCGTTTCCGGGTATTAGTCTAACCCGGGCAATAGATTTTTTTCGTCTTCCTGTTCCACGATATTGAATATTTTCCATATCTTCTTCCTCCTTTCAAATCATTATTATTTATCTCGTGTCCATAGTTCAGGTTGTTGAGCTTCATGGTTATGTTCTGAACCTTTGTATACCCTAAGTTTCCTAAGTGCTGTTCTACCAAGCACATTATTAGGTAACATACCTTTTACAGCCAACATTACTGCCTTTTCCGGAGTCTTTTCCATTATTCTTTTATAGCTAACTTCTTTTAAACCACCCGGATAACCGGAGTGTTTTCTATAAAACTTTTGGTCTAATTTGTTACCTGTTAAGACTACCTTTTCTGCATTTATAACAATAACATGATCTCCCATATCAACATGGGGGGTGTAAGTGGGTTTATGTTTACCTCTTAAAATGGATGCAACTTGTGCTGCCACCCTTCCAAGGGGACGTCCTTCAGCATCTATAATATACCACTTTCTTTCAACTTCTTTAACTTTTGCCATATAAGTACTCATTAATTTCCCTCCTATTCGAATTTTTATATTAATCTTTTATTTATAACATCCTTGTTTGTTGCCTCTCATATTCTAATACATATAAGGTGATGTGTCAAGTGTTTTTTCGATGATTTTAATTTATCATATCTATCCTTGCATTTTCCTAATTAATCAGTCCTTTACTCAATATACATTGCATATCATTTTATTTTATTTTGTTTTATAAATCTTTTTCTTGATTGAGTATGGTCTTTTATATTATAATAAGCAGTAAATAGTTTGTTTGGTGGGATTATTTATGAAAAAAATATTAAGTCACATAAGAAGGGCAATTGAAGATTATAATATGATTGATGATGGTGATAAAATTGCAGTCGGTATATCAGGTGGCAAGGATAGCTTAGTCTTGTTAAAGGCTTTAAAGTTATTACAAGCCTTTTATCCTAAAAAATTTGATATTGAAGCTATTACTGTTTCTATGGGTTTTGATAATTTTGATACTTCTAATATAGCGGATTTTTGTGATAAACTTAAGGTTAACTATACTATTAAGTCCACAGATATTAAACATATAATTTTTGATATCAGAAAAGAGTCTAATCCTTGTTCTTTATGTGCAAATATGAGAAGAGGTGCTTTAAATAATGCAGCTCTTTCTTTAGCTTGCAATAAAATAGCCTTGGGTCACCATAAAGACGATGTTATTGAAACACTTTTTTTAAATATGTTTTTCTCGGGTAAGATGGATTGTTTTAGCCCCGTAACATATTTAGATAGAAAAAATGTATTTCTTATACGGCCTATGATTTATATACCGGAAGTTTTTATTACAAACTTTTCTGAAAGGGATTCCTTGCCCATATTAAGAAGCCCCTGTCCAATGAATGATAATACTAAAAGAAATTATATAAAAAATCTACTTAATGACCTTAGTAAGGAAAATGAAGGATTAAAAAATAAAGTTTTTACTGCAATACAAACTTCTCATCTTAAGGGATGGAATAGATAAAGTCACTATTCAATCCTTATATCTCCTGTAAATTTTAACTTGCTTATATATTAATTGTAAAATGTTGTTGTTTTTTTGTTTGTTATGTGATATTATAGGGTAAAAGTTAAAATTTAGGAGGTATCTTATGAAAATTTTTTGTAAAATTTTATTATTAGTAATTATTATGGTGTTAGGTTTAACAACAATTTGTTTATCAAATGATTTGGATTCCAACAAGCTTATTTTAAAAATCACTGCTTTAAATGCTAATTCCATCAAATTAGAATGGAATAAATTTGACGATCCTGCTTTATCATCTTATATCTTATATAGGCACGTTAGTACTAATGAAATAAAGGAACTAAAAACAGTATCTAATCTCGACCCTACATTTTATATATATGATAATTATTCTAATGATTCTTCTTTTAATCCTTCTTTTCTAAAATTTTTCTTACGAGCTAAAGATAGTGAAAATGATACTTTGGCTACTTCCAATACAGTAACGGTTAATTTTGATGATGGTATTGCCTTAGCTATTCCTCAAACTACAGAAGCTAATCTTAATGATATTGTTACTTATTCTATCAATTATAATGATATAACAAATGCTGTTGCTGCATCTTTTTCTTTAACGTACAATCCTAATGTCTTATCACCTATACAGCAAGATGATGGATTAATTGTTTGTCCAAATTCTTTATTTAATAATGATTTAATGATTTCTGAATTTAATCATGATATTGGTCTTATCAATTTTTCAGTAACACAGCAAGAAGAAATAAATCCTCTTTCAGGTGACCAGACAATTGCAACTATTGATTTTAGGGTTATAGATGGCGGTTCTCCTGATACTAAACTTACACTTGCAAAATACATCTCTTTTGATAGTAATGATAATGATAACTTAATTCAATATTATTTGCTTGCTACTGAAAATCAGCTGATAATACCTGATTATGTTGATATCTCTTTATTAGTTAATTTACAGTATAGGAACTCTTTAAAGGGACTTGTGATAACAATAAAGAATACTGATGGAGAAATTGTTTCTGTTTTGGAGGATATTACAGATGATAATCCTCAAGTTACTCTACTTCCGGGAGTGTATACTTTTGAAGCTAAAGCGGGAAAATATCTAAGTATTCTTCTTCAAGATATTAATATTGATGAATCATCAAGTTTTGTAGAACTCGGGACACTTATAGCCGGTGATGCAAATGATGATAATCTTATTGATGATGTAGATCTAACAATTCTAAAAGATGAATATATAGGGGAATCATCAAAGCTTAAGGCTGATTTTAATGATGATGGTATTGTTGATTTAATTGATTTAACTATTTTAGGGCTTAACTTTAATAAATCAGGTGATGATTTGCTGAATTATTAATTGGACATCAGGATTAAACTCTTATAAAATTTTGCAGAAGGGAAGTTCCAAAAATGAGGTATAGGTTTCTATGTGTTTTATTGATATTATTATCTAACTTTTTGTTGGTCTTTAGCAAAGATGATTATCAGCTACATGTAGAATTAAATAATAATATAAATAATACTGCTAATTTATATGAACTTAATATTTCATTGTCTAATCCTATAGGGGTGCAAGCAATTGATATTCTGTTATCTTTTGATGGAAACTTTATTAAATTTACTGATTCAGATAATGTGAATTTAAACTTTCTAAATATAAATAAAAGTCTTGCTCCTATAGTTTTAATAAATGAAATTGATTATACAAATAAAAGAATTCACTTGGTAATGACATGGGAGACTATAGACTTCTCGGATGATATAAGCATTTCTAATGCTTTATTTTGTATTAAAACAAATAAGGCATTAGAAATTACACCTCTTCATTCTTATATTGTTAAAAATATGAAAGTTAAACCTATTGATACAAAAGTGCTTACCCTTAAAAGTAGGATACATAACAGAAAGTTAATTAGAGCAAATGAATTAATTGATACATCTTTAGTATTGGATGATAGTTTTAATAAGATAGATAGTAACTATAATGTGGTTGCCGATAATCTATATTTTAATTTGTTTCCGGTTGATTTTATGCTTAATTCTTTAATTAAAATGTCTGAAGATGGACCTTTAAAACAAACTGACTTTGTTACAAAACATAACTTTAATGCTTATTTAAATAAATTACTTTTTTCTTATAAAACCTATAAAATTTATGTAAATAAAATAAACAATGATAGTTCTAAGCAATATATAAGTCGTTTTCAAGCTATTAATTATATTAATAATATATTAAATGTTAGTAAATTAAATACAGGGGATACTTATAAATGTTTAAATTATTATAATGATTATAATAGTATCCCTATTATTCAACAACCCATCATAGCAGCCTTTGTGTCTTCCGGTTACATAGTTGGATATGATGATAATAGCTTGAAAATGAACAATTTAATAAGCCGTGAAGAATTATTATCAATATTACAAAGAATCGTATTGTCAAACTACTAATCGTATTTATAAACTATGACTTTTATAGTCATTTTTCATTTTTTTATCTGCTAAACTGGTTAATGTAATTTACTTATACCACCTTTTCTGATACAATATACGTAATAAGTCAATTTATAAAGAGGAGCGATTATAGTGAAGATAAGAAAGGCTGTTATTCCTGCCGCTGGATTAGGCACAAGATTTTTACCTGCTACTAAGGCAATGCCTAAAGAAATGTTACCCATAGTGGATATACCTGCATTACAGTACATAGTTGAAGAAGCATATAGGTCCGGAATAGAAGATATTTTGATTATTACAAGCAGGGATAAAAGCTCAATTGAAGACCATTTTGACAAATCCTATGAGCTTGAATGTGAATTGGAAAAAAGCAAAAACTACAGGGCACTTAACCTTGTACAAGACATATCTAATATGGCAAACATACACTATATTCGTCAAAAAGAAGCTTTGGGTCTGGGGCAGGCAGTTTATTATGCTAAGTCATTCGTTGGCAATGAACCTTTTGCTGTCTTATTAGGTGATGATATTGTTGATTCAGAAGTTCCGTGTTTAAGGCAAATGATGGATGTTTTTGATAAGTATAAAACTTCTATCTTGGGTGTGCAAAAGGTTTCCTATGATGATATATCTAAGTATGGTTCTTTAAGCTATGAGTCCAAAGATGATAGGGTATATAAGGTAAAGGATATGGTTGAAAAACCCCATAAAGACGATGCCCCTTCAAATATTGCAATTTTAGGTCGTTATATTATTACCCCTAAAATATTTGATTTTTTGGGAGATACTGCACCCGGGGTAGGTGGGGAAATACAGTTAACTGATGCCTTACGGGAATTGGCACAGGTTGAGGATATGTATGCCTATAATTTTATAGGCCGGAGATTCGATGTTGGTGATAAGTTAGGTTACTTAGAAGCAACCGTTGAGTTTGCTTTAAAACACAGTGAGCTTAAGGATAAGTTTAGGTCTTATCTTGATAGGCTCCTTAATATATAATGGTTTCTTATTTTCTAATTATATTTTTTCTATAAGGCACTTTTACTGTTTTATAATTTTTATAAGTTTAAATTTATTCATTATTATTAACCATATCTTTCATATAGGTTTTTAAAGCCTCGGTATAATCTCTTAATCTTTCATAACCGTTAAGCCTATATCTGAAATTATTAAGTGGTGAATATTTTGGTCTAATTGCAACTTTGTTTGTCTTTATACCTGCAATAGGTTTTACATCTATATCTTTTATTCCTGCTGTTTTGAAAATATCTTTTGCAAATTGGTACCATGAGACAATACCGGCATTTGTAATATGATATGTTCCATATACAGGCTGGCTAACAAGTTCTTTAATGGCATTTGCCAAATCTACAGTATATGTTGGTGATCCAAATTGATCATTAACAACTGTAATTGTTTCCTTTTTTGCTGCTAATTCTAACATTTCCTTTACAAAGTTATCTCCACTTTCACCATATAACCACTGGGTCCTAACTATGAAATATTTATTTGATAATGTTTTTATATAATTTTCACCCGCTAATTTACTTTTACCATATATATTAATAGGATTTGTAAAGTCATCCTCTTTATAAGTTCCATCTTTTGTCCCGTCAAATACATAGTCTGTACTTATATAAACAATTGGTATATTTAATTCATTACATGCTACAGCTATATTTCTTGTTCCTATTGCATTTGTTTTATATGCCTTATCAGGAAAACGTTCACATCCATCTACATCTGCATATGCAGCAGAATGGATTAGCAATTGTGGTTGTATACTATTAATATATTTTAATGTTTCATTTATATCTATAATATCGAAGTCCATCCTATCGGATGCTATCACTTCATTTTGTGGATTAAAGACCTTAACTAAATCTTTTCCTAACATACCTTTACTGCCTGTTATTAAAATTTTCATCTTTTATCACCTCTTAAGTCCATAAGTAATGCTTTTGCATGTTCCATTATTTCAAGGGTTTCTCCATTTAATATAACCGGTGTTAATTTCTTTTCGTTTACCTTTGCTATCCTTTCTTCTAAAGCTATTATTTCCTCTAATAAGCTTTCTGCCTTTTCTTTATATCCTTTATCTATAAGCATATCTGCACCCCTGTAATAACCATATGCCATCTGTTGATAATTTTCAGCTATTAATGGTTGTAATTCTACAGACCTATTAATTAAGTTAAGCCCCTTTTCTATCTCACCATTTCTATAATAGAAGCCACCAGCGTGTTTGTATATATCAGGGTTATACCTATCTAATTTTACTGCAAGGTCAATGTTTTTTTCAATTTTCCCCATAATCTTAGGATCCTTTTTTTCTTCTGTTTTTAATGTGTTAAATTTCATATTTGCATAGTCATACTTATAGGCGGATTTTAATGGATCCAACTTTTTTGCAATTGCAAATGATTCGGCTGCCTTTTTTGCATTTTCCTCATTTGCATATTTCAATCCTTTTTGACTATATAGCCAGGCAAGCTTGCTTGATATTGCTATTAAAAGTGCTATAGTGATTGGGATAATGAAATATTTATTATGTTTTACTTTTATAAGTTCTTTTTTGTTTTGTAGTTGTTCTTTATTATTGTTTGCAAGTACTGTAAATAAGGATAATAAAGACCATAAGATAATGGATATTCCGGTTAAGGATAAGTTAAAGTCTATTATACTATGTAGTAATAGGCTAACTGCTGCCATTAATATTCCTGTTTGTAGTATATATATTTCATCTTGATTAAATTCCCTTTTTAGATTTTTCCATCCTTGAATAATAAAGGCTGTTATTGTTGTTATTAAAATGGTTAGCCCTATTGTGCCTGTTTCCATCCATGTTTGCATAATATAACTATGTGCCTGTGTTGACCTATATGGGTATGATTGATGTAAAAAGTATAGGCTTTTCCATCCTCCGCCACCTACCCCTATTATTGGAGATTGTTTTATGATTTTTATGGCATCTATATAAAATACCAACCTTTCTTTTACTGGTCCTACTGAAAGGTTTATCCCTTTAAGTCTTTCTATTATATCGTGTGGAAGTATTTTTATAAGGTAGTCTGACCTTATAAAAATTAAAGTTAACATAATAAGTATTAATGAAGATATTGAACCTATTAATATAGTTATTCTTTTATCTACTTGTAATTTTCTTTTATATTGCAGTTTACTTTTATATTTTTTTATAAACTCTAATAATAAACTTATAGCTAAACATATAAGTAAACCTACCGCAAGACTTTTTTGGGCAACTTGTATATTCTTTTCTATAATTGCCAGCCTAAATATCTTTGCTATAATTATAGTTGGCATGGTTGTGATAATTGTTAGGTTTATAAGTCCTTTAATGGACTTTTTTCTTATTAATATTATAAATACTATAAATGTAATAGCAAATATTAACCATGCACCTCGTGAATATGAAAAGATAAGTGATAGGGCTAATATAAATCCAAATATGCTATATACAATCCTTGCCCATATTTTATTTGCATTTATATATAGAGCATAAGATAAAAAGATACCACACATAACTATTGACCCAAAAGCATTATGATATTGTAAGGTAGAGTTTATCCATTGTTCAAATTCTAATTCTGAGTATGCCCCTTTATAGTTGATTATTCCTATGGCAGCCCCAATTCCTATTATGCTTACACCTATTATTCCAATTAATATAAGGTTCAAAAATTGACTTATTTTTTTCTTGCTATCTATACTTTCTTTTACTAATAAATAAACTAGATAATAATTTATATATTTTAATGTTTCACTTATTGATAAACGGTAGTTTGCAGCAAATACTGTTGATATTATGTATATACATATTAGTGCCATAAGTCCATAATCTAAATAGGAATTAATTTTAAGTGGTTTCTTTTGTTTTATTTTATATAGTAGGACTATTATAAATAAAATGAATGATACTAAATATACATATAATTGTTCTATTTCAAAGTATAAGCCTCTTAAATACATGGGTATAATGACTAAACCGCTTGTTAATAGAAATAAAATCATTGGAGCTATTTTATTTATCTTCATTTTTCTCTTTATTGTTTTTATCATTGTTAAGAACCCACCTTATTATATGTCACTTGTTAGAATTAGTTTGGTTTTATCTCATTTAATATAGCTCGTTTAAAGTTTTTCATATGGTCTTTTGCTTCTTCTAAATCATTATCTATAACTTCAAAATATATCTTTATTTTCGGCTCTGTTCCCGATGGTCTTATTGCAAACCATGATTTATCTGCTAATGTAAACCGTAATACATTAGCCTTCTCATAGTCTAAGTCTTTTTTTGTATCATCTAATATATTATAAGTAATACTACTCTTATAATCATTTATAATACTTACCCTTACTCCATTAATTGACTTTGGGGGTTTAGTTCTTAATCTTTCCATTATATCGTTCATTTGTCCTATCCCGTCCTTGCCTTCAAAAAATATAGATTCTATATCTCCAACAAAGACTCCGTATTTATCGTAAAGTTCCATTAATGCCTCATATAGGGTCATACCTTTTGATTTATACCAAGCCGCCAACTCTGCAACAAGCATAGAGGCTACTACACCATCCTTATCTCGTACATATGTACCTACCAAGTAGCCATAACTTTCTTCAAAACCAAAAATATATTCTTTACTTTTATCTTTTTCGTATTCTTTAATTTTTTCCCCAAAGAATTTAAATCCTGTGTAGACATCAACTATCTCTACCTTGTATTCGTTAGCTATTTGCCTTGCCATTTCAGTTGTTACAATAGTTTTTATAACTACTGCATTTTTAGGTAAGGTATTCTTTTTTATCCGTTGGGATAGTATATATTCGGTAAGTAATACGCCTACCTGATTACCGGTTAAATTAATATAATTTCCTTTCCCATCTTTTATAACGACACCTATCCTATCACAGTCAGGATCTGTCCCTATAATTAGGTCAGCATTATTTTCTTTAGCCAGTTCTATGGCAAGTGTAAATCCTTCTTTTTCTTCCGGGTTTGGTGACTTTACTGTTGAAAATTCCGGATCTGGGTCTTCTTGTTCTTTTACTACTATTACATTTTTTAAGCCAATCATTTCTAATATTTTTCTTACCGGCTTATTACCTGTTCCATGAAATGGTGTATATATTACTTTAAAGTCATCAGTAACTTGACGTATGCTTTCAGGGTTAATACTTTGTTCTTTAACTTTTAATAGAAACTTTTGTTTTATTTCTTCTCCTAAGATTTCTATAAGTCCTTTTTCTATTGCTTCATCTTTTTCCATTACTTTTATGTCCTTAAATATATCAATTCTATTCATTGATTCTTGTACCTTGTCTGCATAGGCAGGGGGTAATTGTCCACCGTCTTCCCAATAGGCCTTATAACCGTTATATTCGGGTGGATTATGGCTGGCTGTTATCACAATACCTGATATAGCCTTTAGTTCTCTTATTGAAAATGATAGTTCGGGGGTTGTTGTTATTTCATCAAATATATATGCTTTAATTCCATTTGCAGCAAATATTTTAGCTGCCTGCATGGCGAATTCCCCCGATTTATGTCGTGGGTCATAGGCTATTACTACACCTCTTTTTTGAGCTTCCACCCCTTCTTGCTTTATATGTTCAGCTAAGCCTTGTGTCGCTTTCCCTACAGTATATATGTTCATTCTATTTGTTCCGGCACCTATAATACCCCTTAATCCACCGGTACCAAAGGCTAAGTTGGTATAAAATCTTTCTTCTATTTCTTTTTTATCGTTTTTTATTTTTGTTAATTCCTTTTTTGTTTTTTCGTCGATATGGTTATTGTTACACCATTCTTGGTATCTTTTCATGTATTCCATATTATGTGATTCCTCCTGTCTAATTGCGGGTAGACAGGGTCGTCTACCCCTACTTGGTTTTTATTATGTTTATTATATTGCGGGTAGACAGGGTCGTCTACCCCTACTTGGTTTTTATTATGTTTATTATATTGCGGGTAGACAGGGTCGTCTACCCCTATTTAGCTTTATGCCTAATAGATTAGTTAAGTTGGTATACCTTGCTTACCTTTTCCCTGTTTGCTACTTCTAATGATATATCTTCCCCTATTATTAGGTTTTTATTAGCTAAGGCGTTATATACTGTCCTATATGCAAGTTCCGGAAAGTTATTTTCCCTGCTTAAATGCCCTAATATTAAAGTATTAGTGCCTTCGTCTACCATTTTTGAGGCAACTTCCGCAGCCCTTTCATTTGACAAGTGTCCTTTCTTACTTAAAATTCGTTGCTTAAGAAAATAAGGGTAACTCCCACATTTAAGCATTGCCTCATCATGATTTGATTCTAATAGAATAAGTTTGCTTCCTTTTATAGTTGATATTAACTTAGAATCTATCTCCCCGGTATCAGTAGCTATAGAGACCTTTATCTTAGCTGAATAAAGACTATAGCCTACCGGCTCAATTGCATCATGTGAAATGTCAAATGGTAATACTCCTATATTATTTATACTAAACTCTTTATATGTATCAAAATAACAAATATTCTTTTGTGTTATTTTGCCTATTAATTTTTCCATGCCTGACCAAGTCCCTGCATTTGCATAAATGGGTATGTCGTATCGGCGTGACATTACCCCTACTGATTGAATATGATCAGTGTGTTCATGGGTGACTAAAATCGCATCTATTTCTTCAGCTTTTACCCCAATACCTTCTAAGGCATTAGTTATTCTTCTTCCACTTACTCCACAATCTATTAGTATCTTTGTTTTTTTATTTGCAATATATATTACATTTCCACTACTACCACTATATAAAGTACAAAAGGTAAGCATCTTTTTTCCCCTTATTTGCATATTTTAAGTTTTTGTATTAATTTGTTCTTTTTTTATCGTAAGTTCTTTTTATAACAGATTATTGATTAGGCTCGTGTCTTATAATATTCGCTCCCAATTTTAATAGCTTTTCTTCAAGGGCTTCATAACCCCTGTCTATATGTTCTATATTATGAACCTGTGTTTTTCCTTCTGCCATTAGTCCTGCTACAACCATTGCTGCCCCTGCCCTAAGGTCAGTTGCCTTTACTGGTGCTGAGGATAGGTTTTTTACCCCTTCTATAATTGCTGCTCTGCCTTCTACTGTAATGTTTGCCCCCATCCGTTTTAATTCATCGACGTATTGAAATCGTGAATCCCAAACACCTTCAGTCACAATGCTTGTGCCCTCTGCTATGGTTAATACTGCTGTTATAAGTGGTTGTAAATCTGTTGGGAAACCAGGGTATGGTAGAGTTTTTACATTTGTCTTTTTTATCTTTCCTTGTCCTTGTACTCTAATGGAATCATCATATTCTTCAACATTTGTACCCATTTCTATAAGTTTTGCTGTTATAGGTTCCATATGCTTGGGTATTATATTTTTAATAGTAACATCACCACCACAGGCTGCCGCTGCTATCATAAATGTTCCGGCTTCTATTTGATCCGGTATTGCACAGTATGTACCTCCTTGTAAATGGTTTGTTCCTCTAATCTTTATTATATCTGTTCCTGCACCTCTTACATCTGCACCCATAGAATTTAGGAAGTTAGCAAGGTCAACAATATGGGGTTCTTTTGCGGCATTTTCTATAATAGTTGTTCCTTTTGCTTTAACAGCTGCAATCATTATATTAATTGTTGCTCCTACACTTACAAGGTCCATATATATTTGTGCTCCTATTAGTTCATCCGCCTCTGCTTTTATTAGGCCTGATTTTGTGGTAGTTCTTGCTCCTAAGGCTTCAAATCCTTTAATATGCTGATCTATTGGCCGTGTTCCAAAGTTGCATCCTCCCGGTAGGGAAACCTCAGCCTTCTTTAATCTTCCAAGTAAAGCACCTACTAAATAATATGATGCTCGTATTTTTTTTACCATCTCATAAGATGCCTTATATTCTTGAACATTGCAACAGTTTATTTCAATAATATCCTTGTCTACTTGTTTTATTTCTGCACCTAAACGTTTCATTAAGTCAAGCATAATAATAATATCTTTTATATAAGGTACATTTTCTATTCTGCATACACCATCAACAAGGAGTGCTGCAGGTATCATTGCTATAACTGCATTTTTTGCACCACTGATTGTAACTTCACCCTTTAGCTTATTACCACCGAATATAATAAATTCCCCCACCATTTACACCTACCCTTATCTTTTCTATGGTTTATTCTATCATAAATATTTATACTTTTAAAGACAAAAATAAAAGACGTAGTTAATTAACCGTCTTTTGTTTTAATTCTTTCTATTTATGTCATTTAATATAAGAACTTTTATTCTATTATGTTTATTGCCTCATAGTAATATTCGTTATCATCAGCTGTGGTTATCTGCCAAACCGGTACTACTGATATTGTTTTAATATCGTACCTTTGTGTATCAACGAAATAAATATATGATATATCTTTAATAATTGTTGTGTCTTCTTTTGGCCTTTTTTCTTCTTTTATAAAATCTATAAGTACACTTGTTATATCTCGCATAGGATACCTTGCTGTAAATTTTTTAGGAATCAACCAATAGCCTTGAATATATTTTAAGCCAATGCTTGATATATTAACATTTATATAGCAGCCATGTATTTCCTTGTCCGAAAATTTTTGATTGAAAGATACAAGAAATGAACCGTCTTTTAATTGTTCTGTTTGTTTTATTATAAGATTTTTTGGGTTAATTTGCAATTCTTCAAGTTTCTTTTTTGCTAAGTCTTCTGCAGTATTTTTATTTAAATTACTTATATTCATAGAAGGCAGACTATCATTATAAGTAAATTCACATCCTCTTACTGATAATTTTTTATTGTTAAGAAGGTAGTGGCTATATCCGCCTTCTTTTTTTTTCTCTACCTGGTCCAATGATTTTACACCTAATATATTTTTAATAAAATCAGGCGTTTTATAAATGTAATTTTCCATTTCTAATATTGGTAGATTGCTCATCCTTGTCGGAATGATATTGGAATTTATTTGTATATTGTTTTTTTCAAGTACTTCAACAGTATTATTAATTGTTTCAGTACTTATAAGTGTAGCTTTCTTTACTGAAAACATTATATTTATTAATAGAAAAATATTGATAAATAGAAATAATGTAATTAATATTGTTTTAACTTTAAACCAATTCATATTATCTACCTCTAATCATTTTATATCTGCCATTATTGTAATAGTTCCCTCATATTCATCTAATTTGATTGCCCATTGTGGTTGCATTGTTTCCGCCTTATCATCATCATCATAAGTTAGGTATATGTCTTTAATTTTAATGTCTTTGTCTTTGGTATCTATTTCTTTATACATATTATCTAATACATTCGGTATTGGAATCTTTACTTCTACTTGTTTTTCTATATTATAGTCCCTTACAAAATGATAGTAATTTTTGATTGATCCGTTAACTATTTTTACTTTTATAGCAGGCTCATACCTTCCTGAAGTTTTTGTTCCTGTCTTGCCTTCATTTTTAAGTGCCCATATATTTTTAATTGGTAAGCCATTATAACTATATATGAATTCAAATTCATAACTACCTTGTTTATTTGCTTCTTCATTAATATTAACTAATTTAATGTCTTGATCATTATCTCCATGCATACCTTTGATAAAGTTTACTGCTATATCTAAAGATTCTCGCATGGAATAGTTATTAATATCTTTATTTGTTTGCTGTTTTTTTATTGATGATACAGAGTCAGTATCTTTTTCGTTAATATTTTTCATTTTATTTAATTGAACGCCTTTACCATCACCTATTACATTATATTCTATTATCCCTTCAGGGTGAATTTTTAATGTTTCATAATTTTCTATAAAGACAATTGTGTTATCCATTTCGACGTACCTTCTTAGAGTGTTTACACTATATTTAAATGTCTTTAAGATATTTTTTATATCAAAGTCTGATTTTATTGGATTATTAGACCTTATAATTTGTTGTTTTAATGAGTTTAGTGGAATTAATACTTCTTTATCAATAGTAAAATTAGTAAACTCTGTTTTTTTGTGATAATCAAGTTCAAATGAAAATTTATATCTTGTTTCTGCACTTGCTTTTTCTTGATATTCGCTTAGTTTTTTATTCAGGTTTGTTTTATCATAGCTTAGTGAAAATTTTATAATCGTACCGTTTTCAAAATCCTTCATATATATAAATACATTATTAGTTGCACTATCTCCCGGAACAATTATTATTTCTTCTATGTCCTTTATATAGCTGGATATAGGTGTGTCATGAACCCCAAATAATTGACCCAATTGCTTAATTTTATAATTTGTAGAAAACCTCATATAAAAAGATTTAGATTTTAAAGATGAAAGCCATTCTTCTGTGTCTACACTAACGTATTTATGTTCTGTCTCTACTTTAAAAAGTGCATTAAGGCACATAAAAAGTTCTTCTAAAAAATTTTTATATTCTTTGTCTTGTGGTGTATATTTACTTCTAATTCCACCAAAGCTTACAATTATGTCTTGTGGCGAATATGCTAAGTTTTCAATGCTAAATTCTACAGTTTCTTTTTTCCCGGGAAATACCTTTCTTATAATTGTTTGAATTTTGAAAGGTTTTATTCCATTAACAAAAAAATTATAGTCTTCAGACCATAATTTTTTGCTGAACCATATTTGAGAGGTTAAAAATAAGCTGCTAATAATTAATAATATAAGGACTATAGTTTTCATTCTTTCCTTTTTCATTTTTACCTCTCCTATAAAGAGCTTTTCTTCCTTTAAAGAGTACTAACAATATAAGATGATTGTTATTTAACAAATGGCTATCTTATTATTTTTAAATCAAGTTTTTTTATTTGAATATCTTATTATATATATCGCCAAGGTTTATGTTTAGTTCTTTAAGTCTCATAAGAAGATCCTTGCTTAAAAGGTTTACATCTATTTTAATTACTTGATAGTTATAATCGTCTAATGTCGCACGTAAGCTTATAAGGTTCTTTCCTTTTTCAAGTTGAATTTCCTGCATTACTATACCGGATGCACCGATTTCCCATTCTGCTGGCTTAATTCCTACTTCATCAACAATGTATACTTTTTTATAATTATTTGTTTCTGAATTATACATATATACTGTTAACATGATACCTTCTTTTCCTGAACCGGATAAAACATATTCTTTTTCAAAAGTATTGCCTTCCCGTGGGTTATTTAATATTATTAATCCTGTTATATTCCCATTATCATCTACTGACATCTCCTCGGGAGATGCAAATCCGATTGTTACAATACTTATTATTGCTAAAATTATAAATAGCTGTACTAATTTTTTAAACATTTCTTCACCTCAATTTATATTTAGTATCACCTTTTACCCTATTTATGATATGGGGTAAATGTCAATTTATTAAGTAAACTCTTAATAGTCATTTTGTTTTTTTAGGTCTTTTTATTTTAGGTAAGTTATTACCAAAAGTTTAGTATTTTTATGCTAATACTATTATACTATATTATTGTTACATTCTCTTTACATATAAATTAATATAAGTTTACATTTTTTATTATCTTGCACTTGGAAAACTTATTACAACTTCTGTTCCTTTATCCTGTTCACTTTCTATGTTTATTGTCCCTTCATGTGCAGAAATTATCTCTTTGGCAATGGCTAAGCCCAGACCTGTACCCCCCAAACTCCGAGTTCTTGCCTTGTCTACCCTATAAAATCGTTCAAATATTCTTGGTAAATCCTCTTTAGGAATTCCTATCCCATTATCTTTAATATTAATATATACCCTGCCATCTGTATGTTTTAAAATTACATCTATCTTCCCTTTTTTTGGTGTATACTTTATTGCATTTGATATTATGTTTTTTATAACTTGTTCTATCCTATAACTGTCACCGTATATTTTTGGTATCTTGTCTTTTAAAATTATATTTAATTGATGTCCCCGTTCTTTAGCACTTAAATGTAATTTTTCTACTACATCTTCACTTAGTTTTTGAAATGAAAAAACTTTTTTATTCCATCGTGTTTGTTTATATTCTAATTGAGATAATACTAATAAATCTTTTACCAAACTGGTCATCCTGTCACATTCATTATTAATAACGTTTAAAAATTGTAATAATAATTTTTTATCGTCTACAGTTCCTTCTAATAATGTTTCTGTATAACTTTTTACTGATGTTAATGGTGTCCTTAACTCATGCGAAACATTTGCTACAAATTCACGACGTGCTAAGTCTAATTTCTGCTGTTCTGTAAAGTCTTGAAGGACAACTACTACACCGCCTACGTTTGCCTTATCTGTTTTAAAGGCAACAAAAAAAGCTTTTATATGCATGCCATTAAATTCAATTTCCTTTTCTAATGTATCCCAATTATTTAAGTTAATAAAGTGTCCTATCTCTATATTTAAGCCTATTTCAGGAAAAAAATTATTAAAGCTTATTTTATCTTGATCGTCAATTCTTAACATTCTATTTGCTGCAGGGTTTGAATGTGTTAGCTTTCCATCGATATTAAATGCCATTACTCCGTCTGTCATATATAGTAATATTGTTTCTACTTTATTTTTTGCATTTGCTATTTCGTCTAAGTTTTGCTTAAGTTCATTTGTCATAAACATAAACATTTCTGTTAATTTACCTATTTCATCATCTGATTTAATTTCTATTTCCTGGTCAAAGTTACCTTTTGCTATTTCTTCTGATTTTTTTGTAAGGATTGCTATGGGCCTTGTAATAGTTTTTGAGAATATAAAACCCAATATTATTGAGATTATAAGTCCAAATAATAAGGCGTTAAATATAATCGTATACATTTGTTGCATCATATTACTTAGGTCAATTTTTTCATCCCGAATATATATTATATATTCGGTTGAGTTATTGACAAGTACAGGAATTGCATAGTCAATATACTGCCTATATCTTTCTACCTGAACGCCCTTTTTACCATTTATTGCAGATATTATGTTAGGTGATGTGTCTATTTGTTGGGCTATTTCTGAATTTGAATCCTTTATTACTTCTCCTAATTGGTTTAATATAAAATAATTTCTATATGAATCTATTCCTAATCTTCCTATAAAGCTTTTTAATTTTTCTTCAAGCAACTGAGGATTTACATCAGCTGTTGCAAAATCTTCACCGAAAAATACACTATCCATTTTGTTTTTAAAATCATTATGATAAAAGTCTGCTACCCGTATTAATAAAAAAGTGCCTACTATTATCATTACTGATACAACTAAGAGTACAAACATTGTTACTAACTTCCATTGTATGCTCTTAAACATATTTCACCAATCTCCTAAATTAGAATTTATTCTCTAAATAGTAACCTACACCTCTTTTAGTTAGTACGTATTTGGGCTTGCTTGGTTCATCTTCTATCTTTTCTCTTAGTCTTCTTACTGTGACATCAACAGTCCTTACATCACCATAATATTCATATTCCCATACTTTTTCAAGTAATAATTCTCTTGTAAATATTTTAGTGGGTTGCATTGCAAAAAATTTAATTAGTTCAAATTCTCTCAATGTTAAGTCTATTATATCTCCGTCCTTAGTAACTTCGTAACGTTCTATATCAATACTTAAATTTCCTATTTGTATTATATCACTTGTTTGTTTGTCTTCGTTTTCATTTTTATTAATAATCTTTCTTCTTAGGTTAGCTTTTACTCTTGCCATTAGTTCTCTCATGCTGAATGGCTTAGTTATATAATCATCAGCACCTAATTCAAGTCCTAATACTTTATCTACTTCTTCTTCCCTTGCTGTTAACATTAATATGGGTGTTGTAATTCTTTCTCGTAATTTTTTACATACTGCAAAACCATCCATTTTAGGTAACATTATATCTAAAAGAATTAAATCGGGCTCTTCTTTAAAGGCTATTTCAATAGCTGCCTCACCATCAAACGCTTCTACTACACTGTAACCCTCTTTTTTTAGATTAAATTTTAATATCTCTACAATAGGCTTCTCGTCTTCAACTACTAAAATTTTATGGTTCATTTTGTCCCCCTATTATCTTTTTTTTATAATATAATTTTATCAATTATGGTGTATTATTTCAAGTCTTTTAATTTTGTTTTATAAGATATGTATAATGTAATTTTTGGAAGTGCTAAAAAGAGATTTACCCCATAGCCCGCATAAGTTTTATTGAGCTATGGGGTAATTCATTATATAATTATCTTTAATTAAGATAATTTAATGGGTTTTGTGGGGTCCCATTTTGGCGTACTTCAAAGTGAAGATGTGGTCCTGTGCTTCTTCCTGTACTTCCTAAGTTTGCTATGGTTTCACCTTTAGCTACTTTCTGCCCTACTTTTACTAATAGTTTACTGCAATGACCATAATAAGTAACATATCCATTACCGTGGTCAATTTTCACCAGGTTACCATAACCACCTTGCCAGCCTGAAAATATTACTTTGCCTCCGTCTGCTGCACTAATAGGGTCTCCTG
>CAZRSG010000027.1:4444-19006 GCA_964602705.1 uncultured Oscillospiraceae bacterium | reverse complement strand
CCACTACAGGAGCTGCTATAAGCCCCCGAAAATATGATTCACCCCTTGGCTCATCTAACATTAACAAACATATTACTTTAGGATTGTCTGCAGGGGCATAACCAACAAATGATGCAATATAATCATCCCTACCCCTTGGAGACTTTTCCGATGTTCCGGTTTTCCCCGCAACCCTATAGCCTTTTATATATGCATTATCCCCCGTACCTTCTGATACAACACTTTCCAATATAATATTAAGCTTATCAGTAGTTTTTTTTGATAAGACCTGTCTAACAATTTCAGGTTGAAAATCTTTAATAATATTCCCTTCAATATCAGTAAATTGTTTTACTAATTGTGGCCTTAACAAATTTCCCCCATTAGCAACTGCAGATACTGCAGTTATCATCTGTAAGGGTGTTATTTGAAAACCTTGACCAAAAGCTGCTGTTGCTAATTCTAATTCATTAAATCTATTTTCAGGGTGGGGTATACCGGCTGTTTCACCCATAAAATCAATGCCTGTCTTTTCCATCAAACCAAATGCTTTCATATAACGATAAAAACTTTGCCTACCTATTTTTAGGCCTAATTGTACAAAAACCGGGTTACAAGAATTTTGAATGGCTTCTACAAATGTTTGTACACCGTGTGGTCTATAATGTCTCCAGCACTTAATCCTTGCACCCCCTACAAGTATTGACCCCCCACAATTAAATACTTCATTATCCTGTATTAAGTTTTCTTCCAATGCTATAGCTGATGTAATAATTTTAAATGTTGAGCCGGGCTCATAGCTATCCACTACAACTTTATTCCTCCACATTTTACCCAACTCAATATTATAACGTTTAATGTATTCTTCCCCTGATAGTAGAGTCAATTCCTCTTGAATTAATGGATCCTGTATTGTAAAAGGATTATTTAAATCAAAATCCGGCTTAACTGCCATAGCAAGTATTTCACCAGTATTGGGGTTAGCTACAATAGCTACTGCACCTTTATCGACCTTGTTTTCAATTGCAGCTGTTTCTAAATGTTTTTCAACAAAATGTTGAATTACTTCATCTATAGTTAAAATAATATTTGTTCCATCTTCAGCACTAATATACTTTTCATATTTATATGGCATATCTGTTCCTATAGCATCTTTTGCTGAAACTATTCTACCAGGTAAGCCTTTTAAATATTTATCGTATTTAGCCTCTAAACCAAACAAACCCTCATTATCAGTACCAGTTGCACCAATCAGATGGGCTGCAAAATTACCATAAGGATAATATCTTTTAGAGTCTTCTATTAAATATATTCCCGGGAAATTAAATTCTCTTATTTGATCTGCTATATCTTTTTCTATCTTCCTTTTTATTATTTCATCCGCACTTTTTCTGTTTATCTTGTCATATATTATATCAAATTCTATATCCAAAATTTCAGATAATTTACTTGCTATTTCATCACTTTTACCGCTCTTTTTTACTTCAGCAGGAGTTGCACAAACTGTTTCTACAGAGGCACTAATAGCTATTGGTTTCCCATTACGATCATAAATTGTACCCCTTTTGGAATTAATTTGCCTGTCTCTGGTCTGTTGCTCAATTGCCTGTTTTTGAAGACTTTCACCTTCTTTTATTTGCCACCAGCCAATTCTGACTATTAAGGTAACAGAAAGTAAAGCAAAAATAATTAATGAAATAATCATTCTTTTTTTTATTTTTAAATTAGGTGCAGCCAAAGATAAAACCACCCTTCACCTTTTCTAAACTATAATTATTATATATATAATTAAGAACTAATACAAATATGCTAAAACATTATTTATTATATTAGAAATATTGGTGATTTTCTCTTTGATTGATTTTTTAACTAAAGTTTCTTTAATAACCTCACCATAGTCATTATTTTTTAGCTTGATATATGTAATTTGATATTTTTCAGGTCGTTTCATCCCTAATTCGTTAATTGCAAGCATTTCAATTTTCTTTAAATCAATTGAACCATCTATCCTTATTCCCATTTGCTCATTTGATTTTTGTAGTTGACTTAGTTGCCTCTTAGCCTTATTAACATTGTTATTTAACCTTGTTATTTCACCATATCTAAAAACTATGGATAGAGCAATCACAAAACAAATTAATACACAAGATACGGTTTTAGCCTTATTAACAGGTCTTACCCTTGTTTTATTAACATTATCTTTTCTTATGCTTGTTTTTTTATGTACATCTAAATTGTAGTAATCTGGTTCATAATATTTGTATGCCGTATTTCCGTTTTGTGCAGTATACAATGCCTTCAGCCTCCATCTTTCATTTTTCTTTTGTTAAATTAGTAATTTAAATCTTTTCAATTACTCTTAGCTTTGCACTTCTTGCTCTATGATTATCTTCTAATTCTTCTGCAGAAGCCACTATCGGCTTTTTACTTATAATTTTAATTTTGGCTTGCTTATTGCAAATACATACAGGAAATTCTGCAGGACATTCACAAGGATTAGATAAGTCTGTAAAAGTTTTTTTAACAATTCTATCTTCCAATGAATGAAATGTAATTATTGCGAGCCTACCACCGGTCTTTAAAAGGTCAACAAAGTCTTTAATTGATTTATTTAGTATATTAAGCTCATTATTTACTTCTATCCTAATAGCTTGAAAAGTTCGCTTAGCCGGATGTGGACCAATTCTTCTTGCAGATGCCGGAATCGCCTCTTTTATAATGTTTGATAATTGAATTGTCGTCTCAATAGCTTCCTTCTTTCGATGTTGAATAATAAAATCAACTATTCGTTTAGCCCACCTCTCTTCACCATATCCATATATAATTTTCTCTAATCTTTCCCGATTATAAGTATTAACAATTTTATAAGCTGTCAAGGTGTCATTAGTATTCATTCTCATATCTAAAGGTGCATCATGCTGATAGCTGAAACCTCGTTCCTTCTTGTCAAGTTGATAGGAGGATACCCCTAAATCCATAATAGCCCCATTTATACTTTCTATATCCAATTCTGATAAAATATTTTTTATATTTTTAAAGTTATCATTTATAGTTTTAAAATTATTACAATCCTTTTCAAGTCTTTTATTAGCTGCACAAATCGCTTCACTATCTTGATCAATCCCTATCAGTTGTCCTTCTTCCCCTATATATCTACATATATGAAAGGAATGTCCTCCACCACCCAAAGTAGCATCAACATATATTCCTTTTTCTTTTATATTTAAAGCATTAATAGTTTCCTTAAGTAAAACCGGCTGATGATTGTACTTCATTCTTGCCTCCTTAAAAACTATATTCCTAAAAACTCCATTTTTTCAGCTATTATATCTGCACTTATATTCTCATCACTATTATAATCAATCCAGTTTTCTTTATTCCATATTTCTACACGTGTTGAAACTCCAATTATAACAGTTTCTTTTTCTAAATTTGCATGTTCCCTAAGATTAGAAGGGACAAGTATCCTGCCTTGCTTGTCTATTTCACACTCCGTTGCCCCCGAAAAGAAAAATCTTACAAAAGCTCTTGCATCCTTATTAGTTAGTGGCAATGTTTTTAACTTTGTTTCAAAATCCGTCCATTCATTAAGGGAATATATAAACAAACAATTATCTAAACCTTTAGTTATTATAAAACGTTCACCTAAAGATTCTCGTATTTTAGAAGGTATTATTAATCTACCCTTTAAGTCAATATTATGATTATATTCCCCAATAAACATAACTTTTCTCCATCCTTGTTTAACTTTTCACCACTTGGCACCACTTTCCACCACTTTTATTATTATTCTATACTATTTTTTAAAATTAATCAACATCTTTTTAAAACTTTTTTAATGTTTTTTAAAAATATTTATACTTATCATCATTTTAATTAATAAAACTATAAAAAATTTATCCTTTCTGCAAAAAAATATAAGCCATAGGTAGGAACTTAATCCTTACCTATGGCTTATGAGGATTTAAAATAATGTATTATAATTTTTCCCCTGTATTAATTAGCCTTTTTATTATTTATTAGATCCATATTTTTATAGTACTCTACAATGAGCTCGTCCAGTTCTATACTGAGAGAATATATTGTTTCATAATCAGCATTTTCTATTAACATATTGTCTAATTTGTTTCTTAGCAAAATAATTTTTTTATTAAGCATAAAACCACCTCCAAAATACAATTGTTTATATATCTTACAACATTATACAAATTATGTCAATATGCAATTGCATTTTTTTTGTTACAATTACATTACAATACATATTCTTGTTATTATCGACATAATTAAACACCCTAATCATTTGAATGGTCTCATATCTTTTTAATATTTCGTCTAAATTTTTAAAGGTTTTTATTTTTTTTAACAATCTTTAATTTGTAAAAAATTATGCCCACACTAAGGCATACAAAAAGGAATGCGAGTATTTGTGAAATTCTAATAGGTCCTAAATATAAACTGTCTGTTCTTAAACCTTCTATCCAAAACCTTCCTATACCATACCATAATGAATACAATAAAAATATTTCACCCTTAAATTTCTGATTTTTTCGATAATAAATTAAAAATATAAATCCGATTGCATTCCATAGTGATTCATATAAAAAAGTAGGATGTACCGTAATTCGTTTTTGTGCTTCTATATCGTATATCCCCATACCCCATATTAAAGATGTTTCCTTGCCGTAAGCTTCTTGATTTACAAAATTTCCCCAACGTCCAATTGATTGTGCAAGTATTAACCCTAAAGCCCCAACATCTAAAACTCTCCATACATTTATTTGTTTTCTTTTGCAATATAATGTGGCACTTAATAAAGCCATAATTATAGCCCCATATATGGCTAAACCTCCATGCCTTATGGATAATATTTCTTTATAATTATTCCTATATAATGACCAGTTGAAAGCAACGTAATATAATCTTGCACCTATTATTGATATAGGAGTTGCGATTATTATAATATCCATTATGACTTCAGGATCTAAATTTATCCTTTTTGCTTCTTTAATAGAAATAAAAAAAGCTATTAAAAAGCCAAATGATATTATAATCCCATACCAGTAAATTGGTAATTTAAATATATATATTGCTACGGGATTTATTATGAATTCCAAGCCTAATTTCGGAAATGATATCGATTGCATTAAAAGTTTCCCCCTTATATAATATAGTTGTAACGAAATCATAGCCCTTTAACTATAATAACCTTCAACTTTTAATAATTATAAATTTGATGATTTAGTGGTTTACAACTATTTAATTATGGATATAGCCATATTATTAAGATTAAAGTGTTGTTTAAAACGTCTATCTACATCCTCTATACTTATAGATTCATAAACACTAATATAATCTAATAGGTTAATGTCCTTAAAAAGGTTTGAAACAAAACTATTTGCAAGTCTTTCTATACTATTAAATTGCTTTATAAAGTTTCCATATATACTTTTTTTTGCTCTTTCAAATGCTTGCTTATCTAAACCGGTTTTTAATAGGTTTTCTATTTCACAACTTATCTCATCGGATACCTTTTCCGGATTAATTGACTCTCCACCATACATTGTGATACCATAATCTTTTTCTGACATATAGTCAGTTGAGAATGTATCGTTAATAAGACCTTCTTTAAATAATCTATAATATAAAGATGTACTTTTACCCATAATCATCTTTAATATAATTCTTGTTATAATGTCCTTCTTTAATAAGTTAATACCACCATACCCCACATCATTATCTTTAAAACCTACTTGGAATAATGGAATAGATAAGGTTAATTTTTCTTCTATTTTTTGTTTATAAACCTCATTAGGTTCTATTGGATATACTCTTTCTATATCTGTTTTAATTATTTCATCATTTTTTATATATTTATCTACATATGATGCTATATCTTCTTTTTTTAGGTCTCCTACTGCAAATAAAATCATATTTGATGGCCTGTAAAATGTATTATAACATTTGTATAAGATATCCTTATTTATTTTACTTATGCTTTCAACCGTACCGGCTATATCCTTTTTTACCGGGTGATTATGATATAATGCTGCTAATAAATTAAAAAAGACTTTCCAATCCGGATCATCATTATACATCCCAATTTCTTGAGCAATTATTCCTTGTTCTTTATGGATACTTTCATCTGTAAAATAAGGATTTTGTACAAATTCCAATAATACCTGTAAATTTTCATAAAATTTTTGGGTCGCTGAAAAGAGATAGGCGGTTGTGTTAAAACTTGTATAGGCATTAGCGGAAGAACCTAATCGTGAAAATTTATCAAATGAATTCCCATCTTCATCTTCAAATAACTTATGTTCTAAAAAATGGGCTATTCCATCTGGGACTTCAGTAGATGTTTGTTCACCGGGTACTATAAATTTACTATCTACAGAACCATATCGAGTAGCAAATGTTGCATAACTTTTATTGTAACCCTTTTTGGGTAAGACATACACATTTAATCCACTTTTATGTTTGCCATGATATAAAGTTTCGTCCAAAACTTGATTGTATATTTTATTATATTTCACCTTATTCCTCCTCCTTATCATTACTTGCTAAAAAGTAAATAGTATCTAATTCTATATTATTAGACATTGAAACAACATCTTCTTTTGTAACCCTTTTTATTTGACTAATTAATTCTTCTAAGCTATTTTCTTTGTTTAATATCATTTGTCCAAGATAGTAATCAGAAACTTGTAAAGGACTATCCTGTATAGAATTGATACTGTTAACAATACTGTTTATGGTTGATGTATATTCATATTCACTAATTTTCCCTTTTTTAATTTCTTCCATTTGTTTAAATATCGCATCTAATGCTTTATCATAGTTTTGTGTTTCTATACCTGAACTTATAACCATTAGACCTTTATATTTTTCTAATCTAGAAAACACATAATAGGCAAGGCTCATTTCTTCTCGTACATTATTAAACAATTTCGAATGTGGCCCACCCCCAAGTATACTATTATATACCATAAGTTTATAATAATCTGCATGGATCGGGTTTACATTTGTCCTAAACCCTAAAGAAAGTTTAGCTTGTGTTACACTCATTTTTTCTTTTATTTTCTTCACTTCATTTATTTTATAGTTCATATTTGTTATTGGATAGGTATCTTTATTATTTAATTTATTATCAAATAAGTTATTTGCCAAAAGGTATGTATCATCTTCAATTATACTTCCTATGATGAATATATCAATAGGACTATTAGTAATTGTTTCAATATAATGTTCATACAAATTATTCGCATTTATTGAGTCTATATCTTCTACCCTTCCTAATTCATATATACTATAAGCTTCTTCTTTACACATTTCTTGCAAGCATCTTTCAACTGCATATAAAACTTTATTGTCTATTAGTGAATTAATTGAGTCTTTTAATTTTATCTTTTCTTGTTCTACATATTCCTCCTTGAATATACCTTCCTCTAATTTAGGATTAAAAATAATACACTTTGCAAAGTTTAATATTTCTTCTAATAAATTTTTGCCATCAGGTATATATTTATCATTTACTATTTCAAAATTAAAATATATTATCTGGTTTTCCCCTTTTTTTGTTACGCCAAAATCAAAACTTGCAGCATATAATTCCTCTAAATATCGTGCTATTTTTTGTGAATCTTGGATTTCTTTACAACCACATCTTAAAACACGTGGTAATAATGCATTTTTTGTTGCTTCTAATTTGTTTAAGGACCTATGTACAGCAATACTAACAGTAGATGTTTTAAACTTATCAGTCCTTATGCAATGTAGGTTAATTCCATTATCCAGCCTATATTTTCTATAATCTTTCAACTTTGTTCACCTTCCTAAAATGGAACGGCTATAAGCCGTTCCTTATATTTTTATTTACATAGTGGGAGTTATCTTATTTATAATTTGTTTGAATTCGTTACCTAACTTTTTAACTGGTTTACCATCCCCAACATCTTTTGATAGGTTGCTAATTCTTTGGTATAAGTCAGGAGTTTCACTTACAACAACATTTGTAATTTCAGGATGTTCTTCCTTAATTGACTCTGTAATATCTTGTTTAAGTGATGTAATGTCACCACTTTGTAAGAATTCTTCTGTACAATTCACGCCAATCAAAGCTGTATTTTCACTAATAACAACTGTAGCCTTTTCTACACCTTCAATATTCGACAATTGATTTGCAAGGTCCTGTGCCTTTTTATTGGTCTCAGTAATATTTATATTGTCATTAATTGAACCAGGCATAGTTGTATTTGGAACATTTACCCCATTCCCATCAGTATTATTTGGTTCCCCAAACTTACTTAAATCTGTGCCTCCTTGTACCCCATCTAATACTGTTTGACCGGGTGTATTTTGATTATTCATTCCTACATTATCACCTGGATTTCTTTCCATTCCAAGGTCATTTGATGGATTAGTTTGATTACGATTAGGTCCTTGTGCAACATTGCAACCTAATACTATTAAAACATTTAAAAATGCTAAGGTAATTATGCTAATTATTTTAAGTTTAACTTTTTTCACTTATATACACCTCCAATTATTATTGTCTTCATATTATATTTTTTAATACAGTATATTTATGTTTTATTGGAGGTTTTATTCACCATTACTTTTAAAATTTAAACTTCAATAATAACCGGAAGTATCATTGGTTTTCTTTTAGTTCTTCCATATAAATATATATTTAGATCATTCTTAATTTTTGATTTAATAGTAGCCCAATCCCTTATGCTTTTCTCTTGACAATTTTCTACTGCATTTTTTGCAACATTTTTAACCTGATCCATTAATACTTCTGCTTCCCTAACATAAACAAAACCTCTTGATATTACATCTATACTCATTAAAACAGATGCCTTATCACCGGTAAGGGTTGCAATTACAACAATAAGCCCATCTTCTGCCAAGTGTTTTCTGTCACGTAAAACTATATTACCTACATCTCCTACACCAAGCCCGTCTACCAAAACCTGCCCCGCTTCAACACTGCCTGTTATTTGTGCTGTATTCTCAGATAACTCTAAAACTTCACCATTATCCATTACAAAAATATTTTCTTTTGCTAAACCTAAATCAGCTGCCAATCTTGCATGTTGTTTTAGGTGTCTGTATTCACCATGAACAGGAATAAAATATTTTGGTTTTATTAAGCGATGAATAAGTTTTAATTCTTCCTGACATGCATGCCCTGAAACATGAACGTCGGCTAAAGTTTCATATATTACATCTGCTCCTTTTTTAAATAATTCATTTATTACACGTGAAACCAACTTTTCATTTCCCGGTATAGGGTGGGCGGATATAATTACTAAGTCACCTTCTACAATATCAACTTTTCTATGATCGGAGAATGCCATTCTTGTTAAGGCAGACATTGGTTCCCCTTGGCTACCTGTTGTTATTATTACAATTTGATTATCATTATATTTATCTATTTGATCCACATCTATTAAGGTGTTTTCGGGCATATTAAGGTAACCTAATTCCATAGATGTACTTAAAACATTTAACATACTTCGCCCACATACTGCAACTTTTCTTCCATATAAGACAGCTGCATTAATAATTTGTTGTATTCTATGGATATTAGATGCAAATGTAGCTACTAAAATTCTTTTATTTGATCTTTCAAATATCTTATTAAATGTTTCTCCTACTGTTTTTTCGGACATTGTATATCCCGGTCGTTCTACATTAGTACTATCTGCCAACAATGCAAGAACTCCTTTTTCTCCTAAAGTTCCCAATCTTGCTAAATCTATCATTTCACCTTCTATAGGTGTATAATCCACCTTGAAATCCCCTGTATGTACAATAATTCCAACAGGTGTGTGAAATGCAATTGCTACTGCATCTGCTATGCTATGATTGGTCCTAATAAATTCAACCTTAAAGGTACCAATTTGTATAATACTTCCTTGCCTTACTGTATTTAGTTTAACTTTTCTTAAGAGTCCATGTTCTTTGAGCTTATTTTCCAATAAGCCTAAAGTAAGTTTAGTACCATATACCGGAACATTAATTTCTTTTAATACATATGGAAGTGCACCTATATGATCTTCATGTCCATGTGTAAGTACAATAGCCTTAATTTTATCTCTGTTTTTTTGTAAATATGTTATATCCGGAATTACTAAATCTACTCCAAACATTTCCTCATCAGGAAATGCTAATCCACAATCTAATATTACAATATTATCATCATATTCAAATACTGTTATGTTTTTCCCTATTTGATCTAAACCGCCTAAAGGGATAACTTTTAATTTTGACTTTTTTGACACGCCTTTACCTCCATTATTACAATTCTTTATTGTTTTATTTTTTATGTTTTATATTTTCTTTGAATAAATATATACTGCGTTTAATACTTTTATAGTTTTTAGGCGGACGGATATGTCCGCCTTTATAGTTATTATTCATTAAATGCAAACAGTTTGTTAATTTTTATAATTTCCAACCTGATTCCTTATATTCTTTTATAACGTTTTTGTAAACATCATAAGTTTTTTTGCTTATTTGATTCCAATTATATTCACTTTCTACTTTTAATAGTGCTTTTGTTTTTATACCTTCACATAATGCAGGATTATATAAGAGTTCCAATATACAATCTGCAAGCGAATTTGAATTATCTGCATATGCTTTTAATCCATCTATACCATGCTCTACAATTTCATTTAAACCTCCTGTATCCGTAACAATAACCGGCACATTAGCAGCCATAGCCTCAAGTGCTACGATACCAAAAGGTTCATAAATACTTGGATAAACTGCTATATCCGCACACTTATATAATAGTTTTAGGTCATAATCATTAATATAACCTGTAAAGTATACTTTTTCTGATATACCCATTTCATAGGTCTTATTTCTTAAATTATTTAACTCAGGTCCTTTTCCAACTATAACTAACTTTATGTCATTATAGTGACTTGTGATTTTGGGAATTGCATCTATAAGTACATGCACTCCTTTTTCAGAGACCAAACGTCCTACAAAAAGTATTATCTTTTCATTATCTGAAGCAAATTTTCTTCTAAAATATTGATCCTTCTTTATATCTTTAAATTCGTTGCTTGCCACTCCATTACTAATAACATTAATTTTATCATCGGGCAATTGAAAGATATTCATAATCTCATTTTTCATATAATTACTGTTACATATGGTCTTCCATGCTTCATATGTGAGCCACCATTCCATATTGTGTATACTTCTTTGTATTTCATTATGGATTCCTTTATTCCTTCCATGCTCTGTGGCATGTATTGTGCATATTAATGGAACTCTATATGAATGCTTTAATACCCTTGAAGCATATGCCACAAGCCAGTCATGTGCGTGAATTATATCTATGGGTCCTATTTTATTGATAAGTTTAACACAGTATTCTATAAAAGCAAAGTTTAAATTTACTACCCAATCCATAAAATTCGCAGTTTCCAATTTATATGGACTAACCATATGGACTAATACTTTATTATCTTGCCTGATTTCATTTTTGTTTTCTTCTGAACATGTTATAACATGAACTTGATGACCACAGTCCCCAAGTTTTTGTGATAATTCATATACAACTCTGGAAATACCCCCCACTATTTTAGGAGGATATTCCCATGAGAGCATTATAATCTTCATGTTTTTCTCCTTCCCCATAACCTTTTTTGATAGAATTAAATTAATATTGAAATATTTAAGGTAAAAGTTGTTTTTATATATTATTATTCGATAATATGTTTTGCAACTTTTAAAATAATACTCATATCAAAAAAAGGTTATAGGTCAAAAACATAAAACAGCTAAAGTATTTTAATTATTATCTTTACTGATTTTTTTTATCTTATCTGCAAAAACATCGGTGATTGATTCTGCATATTCTTCAGTATAGCCTTCTGCAATCACTCTGCATACCGGTTTTTGTGCATGTGGTAAAATAAGTACCCAGCCATCATCATTGTATATTTTTATACCTTCTGTCATATCTATTTTATCCCGATGATTATTATCTTCAACTATCTGCCTTATAACTTTTCCTTTGGCCTCCCACGGGCAATCTATTTCTTTTTTTACTATATGAAAATTAGGAATATGAGTTAATAGTTCTGTTATCCTTTCATTTTCTTGTCTCATAAAATCCATTATTTTTACAAGTGATCCAATAGCATCAAAATTTAAAATAAATTGTTCATTATTTAGCCAGTTTTGTTTATCACTTTCATTTATTTTTGACATCACCTCTTGTAAAGATGTTTTTGTTCTTATTACGTTTCCCTTATATTTATTCGCCATTTCTTCTATAATTCCGGGTGCTGAAATTGGTATTACCAAGTTAGCATTATTTTGGGACTTTAAAGTTATATAGGATGTTAGTGCCATAAATGAATCGGGCGTAAGATAAGAACCCTTTTCATCAAATAACAGTAATCGTTCACCATTATCATAAATAAAAGCACCTATATCATAATTATCTAAAATAATCCTTTCCGATATATAATTTATATCCATTTTCCCATCATTCAATTTAGGCTCAATAACAGTTAGTTCACATTTTAATTCCTGCATAATTACTTTTGCCATATTTTTTATAATATTTGAAGAAGTGACAATTAATATTTTATAATTTAAATTATTATTTTGCACCCTGTTTATTATTTCACGCAAATAATAATGCTTAAATTCATGTATATCTTTTACACTTTTTACTGCATTAAGTTCACATCTAATAAAATCCTCCCTTATAAATAGATTTTCTAAGTTTCTTTCTTGATTTCTATCTATGTTCACACCGTTAGAGTTTATAAATTCAATAAACAACCTTGGATCAGTATTATACGATATGGTGCTTAAATGTATTGCCCCATCTAAGCCAAAGGTTTTAACTGCATATCGTGCAGCCGGTAAGGTTTGATTGCCAAAGTCGTATACCTCCACCCCACCTGACATTAATCCTGCTATAAAAGAACCTTTTAACATATTTGATGCCTTTGAATCATCACTGCTTATTCCAATCTTAACATAGTTCTTAAGTAATGCAGCGTAAGCACCACCAAGCCGTGATGCAAATTCAGGTGTAATTTCTACGTTTATTTCTCCAATAACACCATTTTCTGCAAATATTGCCTTTGTATATTTAGCACCCCATACTAAATTTACTTCGACATTTGTATTACTTTCTATCTCTTTAAATGGCCAAATTTTTATATTAGGTTTTACCTCTACATTTTCATTTATAAGAGTCTGGTCTCCTATTACAGCATGTTCAAAGACAGAAACATTTTCTTTAAGCCTAACCTTATCGCAAATTATACAACCTCTTAATTGTGACTTAGTAGCTATATTACATCCATCCCATAAAATTGTTTTTTTTAGGCTTGTATAGGATTCTATAATATTACTTTTCCCAAGTATAGTATAAGGATAGATTTTCGCATGATTTTTAATTATTGTGTTATCACCTATCAATACCGGTCCTTTCACTTCACAATCAGTTGCTATTTGTACATTTTCTCCTATCCATATATTTTCGCCTATTTTTGTTGGTTTGTCAAACTTTATATTCACTTTACCATCTAAAATATCAAAATGGCATTGCTGATATGCAGCTTGGTCACCAATATCACACCAATATTCATCAGCAATGTACCCGTACATTGCTTGGTTATTCCTTAATAAAAGTGGAAATAAATCCTTACTAAAATCAAATCTTTCTTCTTCCTCAAAGTAAGCCAATACTTCAGGTTCTAATATATATATGCCTGTATTTGCAGTATCACTAAAAACTTCACTCCAATTAGGTTTTTCCAAAAATCTTGTTATTTTCCCGGATGAGTTTGTAACTACTACACCATATTCTAAAGGAAGATCAACCCGACTTAAAATTAATGTTGCAATTGATTTTTTTTCCTTATGAAACCTTATAGCCTTATCTAAATTTATATCTGTTAATGCATCACCACTTATAACAATAAAAGTATCGTCAAGCATTTGCTGAGCATTTTTTACGCTACCGGCTGTACCTAATGGAGTCTTTTCTATAAAATATTTCATATTTACCCCAAAATCCATGCCATCCTTAAAATACTCCTGTATAATTTGAGGCATATATTGTAAGGTTACCCCTATATCTATTATATCGTATTCTTTTAACAATTCTATAATATGTTCCATTACCGGTTTATTCATTAATGGAACCATAGGCTTTGGAAGATTACAGGTTAATGGTCTAAGTCTTGTACCTTCACCACCAGCCATAATGATTGCTTTCAAAATAATTCACCCTTTCTTAGTGCTTTTAAATGATATCTATAGTATGCACATAAGAAAGGTCTTGTATTCTTATATATGAATTTAAATGTCTTTTTTATTTCTACATTTTTCACAATAACCGTAAAATTTTACTTTATGATCTTTTACTAAAAACTTCTCTTTTATTAATAATTTTTCTTCCAATGAATCCAATAAATCTTCTTCTACTTCTGTAACTTTGCCACATATAGTACAGATTAAGTGATGATGTCTGTGGTCTTCATCTTGTTTATTTATTTCATACCTACTGTAACCATCATCAAAATCTAT
>CAZRSG010000027.1:0-4434 GCA_964602705.1 uncultured Oscillospiraceae bacterium | reverse complement strand
TTATAAATTATTTTTAAAGTTTCAAACAAACCAAGTGTCCTATAAACTGTTGCTACACCTATACCAGGGGTTTTTTCTTTTACATATTTAAATATTTCTTCTGCATTTAAATGTTTTTCTTTATGCTCCAATATAACAGATAAAACAGCTTTTCGTTGACCCGTAAGTCGATACCCCTTTTCTTTTAACTGGTCTTCAAAAAAATCCAGTAGTTTATTAATAAGCCATCACCTCTTTATTCAAATTCCCCGGTAAAGTCATAAGGTGTTTCTTGGTATACATAGTAATTAAGCCAGTTAGAAAATAAAAGGCTTGCATGTGCCCGCCAGCTTACTACCGGTTTGTCATTGGGATTATCATTCAAAAAATAATTATGGGGGATTTTCATATTTATACCCTTTTGTATGTCTCTTTCATATTCTTCTTTTAATGTATAAGTTTCATATTCAGAGTGCCCTGTTGTAAATAATTGTCGCCTATCCTTGCTTGCAACAATATAAATACCTGAAATATCTGATTCAGATAAAATCTCAAGCTGCGAGGTTTTTTTTATATCATCATGGCGTATTTCCGCATATCTCGAATGCGGAACAAAAAATATATCATCAAATCCACGTAAGAGTGGTTCATTTGCTTTTGTAACTTTATGTGGAAAGACACCAAATATCTTATTATCTAATATATGTTTTTTTATGCCATAATGGTGATATAATCCCGCATTTGCCCCCCAACAAATATGAAGGGTTGAAGTAACGTTTTCTTTTGACCAATCCATTATTTTTTTTAATTCTTCCCAATAAGTTATTTTATCAAAATCTAAGTGTTCAATCGGTGCACCTGTTATTATCATACCATCAAATTTTTGATGTTTTACCTCATCAAAATCCTTATAAAATTTCAACAAATGTTTTTTAGGTGTATTTTTCGAATTATGAGTTATGGTATGTAATAACTCAACTTCAACTTGTAAGGGTGTATTACCAAGCAGACGCAATAATTGCGTTTCAGTAGTTATTTTTAAAGGCATTAAATTTAAAATTAATATTTTTAAAGGCCTTATGTCTTGTTTTAGTGCTATATTTGTGGGCATTACAAAAACATTTTCATTGTTTAATATTTCTTTTGCAGGTAAATTATTTGGTATTTTTATAGGCATTCTTACTGTTTCTCCTTTTAGAAAATCTCTTATATTATAATTTAATATAAATTAAGTATAGCAAACATTAGTATGTTTTACAACGAAAAAAATTTATTCCTTTTACCCTTTAAAGATTTTAAAATTTATGTTACAATTCTTAGGTAAGAAAAATACAATAATATTTTTTAGTTTAGTTTAGTTTAAATGGTTCTTAAAAATATACATATTACAATCTTTTGAGTATTTAAAATAAAAAACATGGAGGTATATATGAATATAAATGATTTTATTGCACTTATTAGTGGTTTAGGTTTATTCTTGTATGGAATGAACATCATGGGTGATGGCTTGGAAAAAGCAGCCGGTGACAGAATGGAGAAGATTATAGAGGCTATGACAAGTAATGCCTTGAAAGGAGTTTTTGTTGGGACGGTCGTTACTGGTCTCATACAAAGTAGTAGTGCTACCACTGTTATGGTTATTGGTTTTGTCAATGCGGGAATTATGTCCCTAACCCAAGCTGTTGGTGTAATAATGGGTGCTAATATTGGAACAACAGTAACCGCACAAATAATAAGATTGGGAAATGTCGACCAAAGTGCTTGGTACTTAGCAATTTTAAATCCTAAAACTCTTACACCTTTGGCAATTATTATAGGTGTAAGCCTAATCCTATTTAGTAAGAAAAAGAAATTTAATATTATAGGTCAAGTTTTGGCAGGCTTTGGAATCCTGTTTTTAGGTATGTCAAGCATGGAGAACTCTGTAAATGCATTAAGGGATTTGCCACAATTTCAACATGCCTTTACAATTTTCCAAAATCCATTTATTGGTGTCTTAATTGGTGCCGGTATTACAGCAATAATTCAAAGTAGTAGTGCTTCAATAGGTATCCTCCAAGCTGCTGCTTCTACTGGGTTAGTAACCTTTGCATCAGCAGTACCCATTATTATGGGTCAAAATATTGGCACATGTATAACTGCTTTATTATCAAGTGTAGGAGCCAATAAAAATGCTAAAAGGACGGCTATTATACATTTAGCATTTAATATGATAGGTACCGTAGTCTTTTTAATTGCTATTTATTTTTACCAAAGCACAATAGGTTTTTCCTTCTGGAAACATGCAATAAATAGTGGTGTAATAGCAGACTTTCACACCTTGTTTAATTTACTTAATACACTTCTTCTATTGCCTTTTGCAGGTCTCTTAGTTCAGTTATCACACTTTTTTGTGGGTGGAAGGGATGAAAAAGCTACTATTAAAAATTTAGATGAAAGATTTCTTGTTACCCCTTCAGTAGCTATCACACAAACTATTAAAGAAATTTCCAATATGTTTGAATTGGCAGAAAATAATGTTAACTTAAGTATAAATTCAATCCAAGAACCAAGTATTAATTCATTAGGAATTATAGAAGATAATGAAGATACAGTAGATGAGATGGAGTCAAATATCACACAATATTTAGTGAAAATTGCAGATAAACCTTTATCAGAGGAAGAAAATAAAACTGTTTCAAGTTTGTTTCATGTAATTACTGATATTGAAAGGATTGCAGATCATGCAGTAAACTTAGCTGAAACTGCTACATATATTATAAAGGAAGATATAAAATTTAGTTCTTTAGCAAAAAATGAACTAAATATAATCTTTAATGCTACTAAAGAAATTGTAACTTTAGCCGTAGCAGCTTATAATAATCAAGATCCTAACCAATCTAAAAAAATACACCCCTGTGAAGATATTATTGATTTACTCAAAGAAAAATTAAGAATTAAACATATTGATAGACTTTCACAACAAGAATGTAATTTAAAGTCCGGTGTAATATTTTTAGATATTATAAACAACTTAGAAAGAATTGCTGATCATTGTTCAAATATTGCTATTGCAATTGAACAAATGTATTCCTCTGATGGTGTCTTTGATCCTCATAATTATTTAAGGGGAGTTCATGATAAACAAGATAAGGGATATAAAGAACTTTATAAATATTTTGAAAATAAATATAGTATATAATTATAAACTATTTACAACTTATATCGTAAAACTTTTAATAGTAGGTCGGCTACATTTAACCGACCTACTTTATTTTTAATAAACTTTTACCCTTATTGGTAAGTATAACTGTTTTTACTGGTAATTTACTGCAACTTTTGGCATAAGGGCAACCCATACAGCTTGATGAACAATTAACATCATTATTTTCATCTTCTTTAATATAACCCATTCTAACTAACTGAGAAAATGCATCTTCTATTAGTGTTTCATTAATATTTAATTTTACTGCTATATTGGACTTAGATATATAGTTAGAATTACTAATTTCTTTTAAAATTTCTTTCAACAACTTATATCATCCCCTAAAAATTTAATTTAAGCCTACAAGCTTCCCTATTTGGTATACTAATACAGCTATAATCCATCCTATTAAAAAAGTATATACTGCAGAAAATACAGCCCATTTATATGAACCGGTTTCTTTTTTAATTGTAGCTAAAGTTGCTGCACATGGTGTGTATAACAAAGTCGTAAGCATAAAAGACATTGCTGATAGGGGAGTAAATACTCCTTGCATGACTTTTATTAGTTCAGCCCCATCTTCTACCCCGGCATAAACCATTCCTAAGGTTGCTACAACAGCTTCCTTAGCAGCAATCCCTGAAAATAAACCAACAGCCGCTTGCCATGTCCCAAATCCTGCCGGTTTAAAAATAGGTGCTATAAATGTACCAATTATACCTAAAATACTATTTTTACTATGTGGTTCAACCCCAACCGGTAATACAGATAAAACCCATAATATAGATACAACAGCAAAAATAGTTGTTCCTGCTCTTACCAGAAACCCTGAAACATTGTCCCACATATTTCTTAAAACATTTCTAGCAGTAGGAAGCCTATAAGGGGGCAGCTCCATTATAAAATAAGAAGTTTCACCCCTAAATAAGGTTTTGCTAAAAATTTTACCAACTACTAAAGCCATAAATATACCTAGCGAATACAGAAAAAACAGGATTAACCCACCCTTGTTAGGGAAAAATGCAGCAATAAAGACCGAATAGATAGGTAACTTTGCCCCACAGCACATAAATGAATTAGTTAAAATAGCAATCATCCTGTCTTTTTTATTTTCTAAGGTTCTTGTGGACATAACACCCGGAACATTGCAGCCAAAACCAACTATCATAGAAATAAAAGCCTTACCCTGCAGCCCCAAAGCTCTCATAATATCATCCATTAAATATGCAGCCCTTGCCATATAACCACTATCTTCCAAGAATCCCATTAAG
>CAZRSG010000026.1:0-19312 GCA_964602705.1 uncultured Oscillospiraceae bacterium | reverse complement strand
TTACTGCAAATTTAATTGATAAGGCTTCTAATAAACCATTTGAAGCCAAGTTTCATGGCACAAGCAAAGGAAAAATGAAACTACCAAATAAAGAAACGGTAAAAGGAATTTTATTAGAATTAAAAGATGCAGAATATCTTATTAAGAAAGTTACCAAGAAAAAAAGAAAAAGATCACCGGCACCACCTTTTATCACAAGTACTTTACAACAAGAGGCATCACGTAAATTAGGATTTACAGCAAAGCGTACAATGATGGCGGCTCAACAACTTTATGAAGGTATAGATATCAAAGGTTCCGGTACAATAGGCTTAATTACTTATATGAGGACAGATTCAATGAGGACGTCATCAAATGCCCAATTAGCCGCACGTGACTTTGTAGAAAAAAAATTCGGTAAAGATTATATACCGGCTAAACCTATAATATATAGAAATAAAAAAGGTAGTCAGGATGCCCATGAAGCTATAAGACCTACTAATATATTTCTTGAACCTAATAATATAAAAGAATCCTTAAAACCAGATCAATATAAATTATATAATTTAATTTGGAAAAGATTTATAGCAAGCCAAATGTCACAAGCTATTTATGATACAGTTACATTAGATATAGAAGCTAACAAGTATATATTTAAGGCAAATGGTTCACAATTACTTTTCCCCGGTTTTATGAGTGTATATATAGAAAGTTTTGATGACAAAGAGGATGATAAAGATACATTACTACCGGAATTAAAAGAAAATCAAAAGGTTATTCTTAAAAAATTACAAGATAAGCAACATTTTACCCAACCGCCTGCAAGATATACAGAGGCATCCTTAATAAAAGAACTTGAAGATAAAGGAATTGGTCGTCCCAGTACGTATGCACCCACAATTTCCACAATAATAAGCAGGGGTTATGTTGAGCGTGAAAAACGCCAATTAAAACCTACCGAGTTAGGACAAATAATTACAGATATAATGAAAAATCATTTTGCTAATATTGTGGATTTGCAATTTACTGCAGGAATGGAACAAGAATTAGATGATATTGAGGAAGGTAATAAAAACTGGGTAGAAGTTTTAAATGATTTTTATGGACCTTTTGCAGAAACATTAAAAAAAGCAGAAGAAGAAATTGGTGATGTAGAAATAGAAGATGAAGTTACAGATATAATATGTGAAAAGTGTGGTAAAAATATGGTTATAAAACATGGGCGATTTGGGAAATTTCTCGCTTGTCCCGGTTTTCCGGAATGCAGAAACACAAAAGCAATTTTAGAAGAAGCAGGAGTAAATTGTCCCTTATGTGGCAGTAAAGTTTATATAAAGAAAACCAGAAAAGGAAGAAAGTATTATGGTTGTGAGAATAATCCTAACTGTGACTTTATGACATGGGACTTACCAATAAAAGAAAAATGCCCACAATGTGATGGCTTAATGTTAAAAAAAATAAGTAAAAAAACAACCACCATATATTGTAATGATAAAGAATGTGGCTATAAAAAAGAAAAATAAAGATTATTATGTAAGATAAGCAGATAAAAAACAATAAAATACAGGAAACTTATTTCCTGTATTTTGTTACCTTTCTAATGAATAATCCTTAAATGTCATAGTTATTAAAATAATTATAAGCTTGTAGGCTAATAGTCCTATATACAAATAGGCATAAAATCCATATACTTTTACAAAATTTTACTTTACAATTATATGGATATTATATACAATATAATAAAATGATGTTTATAATATAAAACCATAAAATAAAATGGGAAAAAGCATTTTAATGAAGGATTATTCTTTTTTATGTCGAATATATTATTAACTAATAATTTCAGAATAGATAATAGGGGAGGTTTTAAAATGAATATTAATTTGTTTTCGAATTTAACAGTATTAGAAAAAGCTATGGATGCCTCATGGTTAAATCATAAAGTTATTTCAGATAACATAGCTAATATAGATACTCCTAATTATAAACGTAAGAGTATTGACTTTCAAAATTCATTGGCGGAAGCATTAGATAAGAATAAATTAAAAGGGACAACCACACATAACAATCATATACCTATTGGAAATAATAATCCATTAGCTATAAAGATAAAAGTACATAATGAAAGTAAAAATGACAGCATGCGTATTGATGGTAATAATATTGATATAGATGCTGAAATGGCACTTCAAACTAAAAATGCTATATATTACAACGCAGTGGCAACGCAATTATCAAGTCAAATTAATCGACTAAAAATGACTTTAAGAGAGGTAGGTAGATAAGTATGTCTTTTTTAAATTCTTTAGATATTAGTGCCTCCGGGTTAACAGCACAAAGGTTACGGATGGATTTAATATCCCAAAACATTTCAAATGCTGATACTGTTAGAACAGAAAAAGGAACACCATACAGGAGAAAGATGGCGATATTTCAAGAAAAGGATTCAAAAAAGTTTTCTCAATATTTATCAGAAGCCAATAAAATTAAGTCAAGCCTTGGAGGAGTACGAGTACATAGTATTATAGAAGACAATTCGCCATTTAAACGTGTACACAACCCATATCATCCAGATGCTGATGATGAGGGCTATGTCCTTATGTCCAATGTAGATATAATGACAGAAATGGTAAATATGATATCTGCATCACGTTCATATGAAGCTAATGTTGCGGCAATTACTGCGACCAAAAGTATGGCATTAAAGGCTTTAGATATTGGTAAATAGAAAGAACTTATAAGCAAAAAAATGATTACTTAATTAGGGAGGCAATGTTTAATATGCAAATAAATAATATAAATCCCATAGAGCATATAAAAATAAATGATTATCAATCAAATAGTAAAGCAACACAACAAATAAATTTTTCGGAATTTTTAAAGAAAGCAATATCAAATGTTGATAATATGCAAAAAGAAGTAGATAAATCTGGGGAGTTATTAGCAGCAGGTCAAATAGATAATCTTCATACATTACCTATAGAGACACAAAAGGCTGAAATTGCACTCCAACTAACAATCCAAATAAGGAATAAGATAGTAGATGCATATAATGAAATTATGAGGATGCAATTGTAGAAAAAATGAGGTGGAGAAATGCCAGAATTGTTAACCCAAATCCCTCAGCAATTAGTAGATTTTTGGGAAGGTTTAGATAGGGGCAATAGGAAGAAGATAATTATTACTTCTATTTTAGTTTTTATAAGTGCCGTTATAGCAATATTAATTATAACAGCACCACAATACAAACCATTGTTTTCAAGGTTAGATCATCAAGACATTGGTGAGATAATAGAAGAACTTGATAAATTAAATATAAATTATAAATTAGCAGACGGTGGAACATCTATATTAGTAAAAAAGCAACAATTAAACAAAAGCAAAGTAGCACTTGCACAAAATGGATATCCAAAGAAAGGCATTACCTTTGAAGATCTAAGTAAAAGTAGTTTTTCTACTACAGATTCTGAAAGGCAAAAAAGGTATCAAGCATATAAAGAAAGTGATATAGAGCGTGCCTTAAAGGAAATTGATAATGTACGAGATGCAACAGTAATGTTAAGTATCCCGGAAAAGACAGCATTTTTTAATAGTGAAGTAAAAGGTGCTAAAGCAAGTGTAAGGGTTGATTCATATCAAGAGCTTACAAGAGATCAAGTTATGGCAATACAACGTTTTGTTGCAGGTAGTATAGAAGACTTGGACTCAAAAGATGTAACGATACTTGATAATAATGGTAACATGCTAAACCAAGAAGATGGACAAGGTTTTGCCGAAAGTGCCGACAAACAATACCAACTTTCACAATTAGTCACAAAAAATGTAGAAAGAAAGATTACAGAATTACTTGCTAACTTAGCTGATAATGTAAGAGTCATGGCAAACTTAGAATTAGATTTTGATACCTTGGTAACAAGTAAAGAAATATATGAGCCTATAGTGGATGAAAAAGGAATTATAAGAAGCTATACGGAAAGAAAAGAAAGTGCAAGTAATGATGGTGCAATGGGTGTAGTGGGATTAGATGCTAACCCACCTATGTATCCTAATGTAGAGGAAGAGGGAGATAATACATATAAGTTATCAGATAAAACAGTTAATTATGATATAAATAAGACAGTTACCCAATCAAGTAAAGAAATTGGTAAAATAGATAAAGAATCATCTTCTATAACGGTTGCACTATTTCATAATAATGATAGGACAAATGTTATAGAAAATATTGATATTCCAACCATTAAGGGAATGGTTGCATCTGCCACTGGTATATCAGCAGATAAGGTTATTGTAGAAAATCTATTTACAAGTGGAATAGACCCACAGGTAAAATCAACAATGGATCTTTTTCAATGGCTAAATATTTATGGATCCATAATTTTATTAATAATATTAATGGGACTTATTATCTTATCATTAATATATAAGCCTAAAGGACAAGATAGACAAAATGAAAATTATTCTTCTTTAGAAGGATTAATGCTGGGTACAGATGAACCGATAGCAGAAATTGATTTAGATGAAAAATCAGAATTTAAAAAAGAAATTGATAAACTTGTAGATAAGAAACCAGAACTTGCTGTACAAATGTTAAGAACTTGGATGGCAGAAGATTGGGATTAAAACTATAGGCATAGAGGAGTGGTTTTATGGCTCGAATTGCAACAAGAAGGGAAATCACCGGTAGAGAAAAAGCAGCTATGTTTCTTATAGCATTAGGACCGGAAAATTCTGCACAAATATTTAAACATTTAAAAGAAGAAGAAATAGAACTATTAACTTTGGAAATTGCGAATATAAAAACAGTAGTACCGGAAACTAAAGAAAAAATACTCGAAGAATTCTATCAATTATGTATTGCACAAGAGTATATAGCAGAAGGTGGAATTAGCTATGCTAGGGAGGTATTAGAAAAAGCCTTAGGTTCAGAAAAGGCTATTGAGGTAATAAATAAATTAACAGCATCTTTGCAGGTGCGACCTTTTGACTTTGTTAGGAAAACAGAGCCTGCACAGTTATTAAACTTTATTCAGGGAGAACATCCACAAACTATAGCCTTAATATTAACACATATAAGTGCCACTCAGGCAGCAACTGTTTTATCAGCACTATCACCTGAAAAACAAGCTGATGTTGCCAAGCGTATAGCAACAATGGATAGGACTTCACCGGAGATAATAAAAGAAATAGAAATAATTTTAGAAAAGAAATTATCATCACTTATAACTGAAGATTATAATACTACAGGAGGTATACAATCAATAGTTGACATACTTAATGCTGTAGACAGGGGAACGGAAAAAAATATTATTGATATTTTAGAACTGGAAGAAGTTGAACTTGCGGAAGAAATAAGAAAGAGAATGTTTGTATTTGATGATATTATAACTCTTGACAATAGGTCTATACAACGTTTCTTGAGAGAGGTAGATAATACGCAATTAGCATTAGCCCTTAAAGGTACTAATGAAGAAGTACATAAAGTTATATTTTCAAATATGTCAAAACGACTTTCAGAAATGATTAAAGAAGATATTGAATATATGGGCCCAGTAAGGTTAAGGGATGTTGAAGATGCACAACAAAAAATTGTTAATGTTATAAGAAAATTAGAAGATGCAGGAGAAATTATTATTTCAAGGGGTGGGGGAGATGAAATAATTGTCTAAAATACTTAAAGCTTCTAAGATTTGTGTAGGTACACCTTTAGAAATTAATAATTGCATATTGTTTAACGAAAAGAAAAAGTCAACAGAATTATGTAAAAAAGAAAATAAAATAAATGATAAAGATTACCTGTATGCAGACAAAAAGGCAAAGGAAATAATAAAAAATGCTTATAAAGAAGCAAAAGAAATTATAGAAGATGCACAATATCAGATTGAACAAGATAAAACTAAAATCTATAATGAAGCAAAACATGCCGCTTACAACAAAGGTTATAAAGAGGGTTATGATGAAGGGCTTAACAAAGGACATATTGAAATATTAAATAAACAGCAATCACTTATTAAAGATGCAGAAGATATTAAAAAGCTTGCCCAGGCTGAATATATAAATTTAATTAACTCAAGTGAAGAAGATATTATAAAAATTATATTTGAAGCAATAAATAAAATATTTGGACATTATTTAAAAATAGAACCGGAATTTACTTCAGCAATCATAAAAGAAGTTCTATCAAAGTTTAAAGTATTTGATAATATTATTATAAAGGTATCGGAAACAGATTATGATATTATAAAAAATAATAAGACAAAGATACTAAAAGAAAGTGCCTATAAAGGTGAATTAATTATAGAAAAAGATATTACCTTGTTAAAAGGTGACTGCATAATAGACACCCCAACAGGCATATTTGATATTGGAATAAAGACACAAATAGAGTCAATGAAAAAATCTTTTTATAACATTCTTAATCAAGGAAAAGAGTGATATCTAAATGACTAAAATAAAATTAGACAAATATCATAATATTATTAATACAGGAAACTTTATTAAATATTCCGGTAGGGTAACTAAAGTAGTAGGACTTACAATAGAATCAAATGGTCCGGCAGTTAACATTGGACAACTTTGTCATATTAAAACAGAAAAAGAGAAAAAGAACATTACTGCTGAGGTAGTTGGTTTTAGGGATGAAAAGATAATATTAATGCCACTTGGTGAAATGAATGGGATAGGTCATGGTGATACAGTAATAGCTACAGGAAATCAACTCCAGGTAGCCGTTGGGGAAGAATTGATAGGTCGAGTTTTAGATGGGTTAGGCAACCCAATAGACGATAAAGGCAGTATAATTTATAAAAAATTTTACCCGGTAGAAAATAAACCACCTTCTCCTTTATTACGTAATAGAATTACACAAGCATTATCATTAGGAATAAAAGCTGTAGATGGCTTATTAACAATAGGTAAAGGGCAAAGAATAGGGATTTTTGCAGGAAGTGGAGTAGGAAAGAGTACCATAATGGGAATGATAGCCCGAAGTGCACTATCAGATGTTAATGTAATAGCCTTAATAGGGGAAAGAGGTCGTGAGGTTCGTGAATTTTTGGAAAAGGATCTAAAAGAAGAAGGATTAAAAAAGTCTATTTTAATAGTTGCTACATCTGATCAACCTGCCCTAATAAGGTTAAAAGCTGCCATGCTTGCAACTGCAATTGCAGAATATTTTAGAGATCAAGGTAAAGATGTCCTTTTCCTAATGGATTCCTTAACACGATTTGCAATGGCACAACGGGAAATAGGTTTAGCAATTGGGGAACCACCTGTATCCAGAGGATATACCCCATCAGTATTTTCAGTAATGCCAAAGTTATTAGAAAGAACCGGTTGCTCCGATAAAGGTTCTATTACAGGTCTATATACAGTATTGGTGGATGGTGATGACTTAAGTGAACCTGTTACAGATACAGCACGTGGTATCTTAGATGGGCATATTGTTTTATCAAGAAAATTAGCTAATAGAAATCATTATCCGGCTATTGATATATTAGCCAGCGTAAGTAGGGTAATGAATGATATAGTAAGTCAAGACCATAAAGAAATTGCAAATAAGATAAGAAAGATACTTGCTGTTTATACTGATGCTGAAGATTTAATTAATATAGGTGCATATGTTAAAGGAAGCAATAATGATATTGATTATGCAATTAAACATATAGAACATATAAATGGATTTTTAAGGCAAAGCATCCATGAAAATTATGATTCTAAAAATATAATAGATATGATGACAGCAGTTTTTAAATTATAAAACAAATGAAAGTGGTGTGTAAAGATGACCTTTAAATATAAGCTCCAAAAACTATTAGATATTAAACAACAATTAGAAAATGGTGCAAAAAATGAGTTAGCAATACATACTATAAGCTTAAATAAAGAACAAACAAAACTTAGCAAGATAAAAGAAGAGGGATATATATTTAGTGAAACAATAATATCACAAACATGTGAAGGCATAAGTGTACATAAGCTATGTGAATATAAAAATTATTTCAAAGTGATAAAAGGTAACGAATATCAGCAAAGTAAGAATGTAGATACCGCAGCAGACAAAGTACAACATAGTAGACAAAATTTAATAAGGGCATCTAAGGATAAGAAGGTTTTAGAAAAGCTTAAAGAAAATAAAAAAGATAAACATAAACAGTTGCTATTTAAAAAAGAACAAAAGATAATAGACGAACTAACAAGTTACCATCACACACAAAAGCAAAAATAATAAATATACCTAAGGTTATGCTCTATAATGAATGGAGGAAAATAAGTGCCAAGGATCAACTATAAACAAAATAATAATCAAATGACAAATATAAATAAAAATGAAAAAGAAAATACATATGAAACAAAGGGACACCTAATCCCCAAATTACTATTAACAATTATTATATTATTAGTAGTAGCCTTGCCAATATTAATGATAAAATTTAATGTAGGTGAAGCGGGTGAAAAACTTAGGCCAATAATAGGTGATCTTCCATATATACAAAAGGTATTACCTAAAAAGCCCGATCCGGATGACCCTAAATATATGACAAAAGAAGAATTATCACAGGCATATTTAAGGCACAAAGAAGAATACAGACAGATAATTATTGAAAATGATAACATAAAAAGAGAATTAGAACAGATACAAAATGTTAAAGATAACTACGAGCAATTTTTAAAAGACCAAGAAAAGTTAGTCCAAGATAAGATTAATTTACATAGTGAAATACAAGATTTAGAAAAAGATAAAACAGAATTTTTTAAAGATATAAAAGATTCCAATATTGATGCCTATAAAAAGTTTTACGAGAAAATGGATAAGGAAATGGCAAATCAATTATATCAAGAAATTATCCAAGAAGATAAGGCTGATAAAAGAACCAAAGAATATGTTGCCTACTATGAAAATATGGAGGCAGAAGATGCTGCAAAAGTTTTCAATGAAATGAGTAAAACTCAAAAGGCACTTGTAGTAACAATACTAAAGTATATGAATAAAGAAAGTGCAGCAGAGATATTGGCAGCTATGAATTTAAATATAGCATCAGATATTGCTATAAAGCTATCTGAGCAATATTTAGAATAAATACTTTAAGATTTCTTGAAAGGAGGTGAAAAGATGACAAAAGGTTATTTTGATATTACTACCTATGAAAAACCTTTTTTTGTAGGAAGTGTTAGTGGTGGTAAAATAAAAAAAGATAATAGTAGTTTTACGAAGATTTTTAATTCGGCAGAAAAGCATACTATACATCAAAAAAAAGAAATAGTAACAAAAAATGAAAATTCCAATTATTACAACAAAAGATATGAAAAGAATAATACAAAAACCAAGGATGAAAAAACTTTATTAGCTTCAAGTTGTGAAGAACTAAAAGAAAAGTTAAAAAATTATATGGAAGCGGTATTAGACTTCTTATCTTATGACTTACAAATTACTAATCCAAACAATAAGATAATTGAAGATAACAATCCAAATATTTTACATTATCAAACTCCACAACCTTGCACCAATATACCTATAGCTGATGTTAAAGGGCTAATTCTTGACTTAAAACAAATATCAGAAACATTACAAACTGAAGGATTAATAGAAACCCCAAATGAAGAAATAGACCTAATAGAGATTGAACGAATTATAGATAAAATAGATAATAATTTGAATATAAGTCAGGACATACAGACAAACAATCACTATATAAAAAGCAAAGATGAAGTAAACATCCAAATAAATGATGTAAAAAAGATAATAAGTGATGATTCAGAATTAAAATCTGGGCAAATAATATTTGAGGATGAACAAAGACAAGATAAAGGTCTTCAACAAATAGAAATGACTAACAATATTGCACAAAAGCTAAATAAAAGTATTAGGAAAAATAGCGGAGAAGCAAAACATTATATTGACAAAGGGGGAAGAAATGAAGAAAAATTAATACTATCACTAATACCTAAAGAACAACCTAATAAGGAAGAAGATTTATTATCTAAAAAGGATATCTTACCACAATTTAAAAAGAACACTTATAAATCAAAAGAAAATGGAATAGACCTTGAAAAGATAATTCAACTTAATGAAACTATTAAATTAAATTATAAATATACAGATAATATAAAACAAGCAAAAAACAATTTCATTCCAAGTGATAACAAAGAAAATGTTATAAATCAAGTAATAGAAAAAGCAAAGATACTTTTAACAGAAGATAAATCTGAAATGATACTACAGCTTAAACCTGAGAACCTGGGGAAATTAACCTTAAAAGTAGTAACAGAAAGAGGTATCTTATTAGCAAAATTCGTGGCAGAAAATAGGCAAGTAAAAGAGCTTATAGAATCAAATTTTGCACAATTAAGAGAATCCTTGCAAGATCAAGGTTTAAATATTGAAGGTTTAAGTGTGTCAATTCAAAATGATGATATTAGGCAACATGAATTTGAACAATCCAAACAATATAAAAGAGGCTCAAAAGTTCAGGAAGAGGTAGAGACTATATCAAATGAAAGCTATGGTTTAGATAGATCAATATTAAATCCGTACGAAATAAGTCAAAGTAGTATTGATTTTACTGCATAAGAAGGAGTGATAAAATGCAAGTTCAAGGTATTTCAGTTAATGGAGCAGTTGAAAATAGTTTTACAAATACATCTAAAAGGAATACAGGTAATTTAGGAAAAGATGATTTTCTAAACCTACTTGTAACACAATTAAGGTATCAAGATCCCTTAAAGCCAATGGAAAATACAGAATTTATTGCACAAATGGCACAATTTTCATCACTTGAACAAATGCAAAACATGAATACAAGTTTTTCAAGTGTAAAGGCTTTTGGCTTAATAGGTAAACCAATAGTAGCAGAGATTAAAGATGAAAAGACCGGTGAGATTAATTGGGTTGGAGGTATCGTAGAACGTGTTAAAATTAACGGAAGCAATGCATATGTAGTAGTAGATGGAATAGAAGTACACGTTGATGATATTACTGATGTTTTTAATTCTCAAGATATTTCTAACAGGGATGTAAGTGAGGACGATATTGAAATAAGTTAAAAATGTGGGTGGTAAGATTATGAATAAGATAAATATAAATAATAATTTAATTAATAAAGTAAATATACCTACTCTTGCCAATAAAATACCTATAAAGGAAAAGGCTTCACAAGGTATAGAATTTGATAAGATACTTAAGGAAAAGGTAGATAAGCAAAATAATTTAAAATTTTCTAAACATGCACAACAAAGATTAAATGCCCGAAATATTGTAATAAATAATGCACAGATACAGAAAATTAATGAAGCAGTTACTAAGGCAGAAGAAAAAGGGATAAAGGATACTCTAATTTTAATGGATGATACTGCATTGGTTGCAAGTGTTAAAAATAGAACCATTATTACAGCAATACAAAGTAAAGAGTTAAAAGATAATGTTTTTACAAATATTGATGGGGCAGTGATAATTTAAAATAGCCGGACCTAATTTAGGGAGCTATTTAATCCTGACTGAATGAAGGATTAGAAACAAAACTAAGGAGGTTATAAATACTATGATGAGATCAATGTTTTCAAGTGTCTCGGGATTAAGGACACACCAAGCAAAAATGGATGTAATAGGTAACAATATAGCAAATGTTAATACCGTAGCTTTTAAAGCCGGTAGGGTTACATTTCAAGAAATATATAATCAAACAACAAGGGGGGCAGCTGCACCTGATAGTGCTAATGGACGAGGTGGAACCAACCCTATGCAAATAGGTCTTGGATCGACCACAGGTTCTATTGATACAATCCATACACGAGGTAGCTTTCAAAGAACAGATAATTTATTAGATTTGATGATAGAAGGAGAAGGTTTTTTTATAGTAAAGGGAGACCCTTCTGAACCATATATGTTTACAAGGGCAGGTAACTTTGATTATGACAAATATGGTAATATAATTACTGCAGATGGACTAAAAGTATATGGTTGGCATCAAATGAATGATGGTGTTTTTGATACACAAAAAGAATTAGAACCTTTAAATATTTATATGGACTCACATAATGGTAACAAAAGAATACTTGCTGCTAAAGAGACAACATACTCCCAGTTTACAGGCAACTTAGATGCAACAACAAGCTTAATAGGAACACCACTAGCAGGGTCAGGAGTTTCTTATGGTGATCTTAAAGAATTACCATCTTTTAAAGTAGCCTATACCGTCTATGATAAGATAGGAAACGACTATACAATTACATTAAACTTTATTAAAAATGATATTCATGCAGGACCGGAAACAGAGTGGTTTTGGTATGCTGCTGATGAAAGTGGTACTATAGACGATGGAGAGATACCGGCACAAGGTTTAATAACTTTTGATGACAATGGTAAATTCGTTTCATCTACAGAGAACTCAATATTAGTTCAGGTACCTGTAAACTCAGGAACAAGTGACTTTACAATTAATGTAGACTTTTCTACAATAACACAATTTAAATCAGTTGGATCAGTGAAACCAATGATTGTTGATGGATATGCACCGGGGGAACTTGTAAGCTTTAGTATAGGAAACAATGGAATATTAACAGGTATATACAGTAATGGTCAACAACATGATTTAGGAATGGTAGCATTGACATTTTTTGACAATCCTTCAGGCTTAGAAAAGGCAGGGAATAGTATGTTTATACCAACAGCAAACTCGGGTGAATTTAAACATGGGGTAAGACCAGGGGCAGAGGGTACCGGTGTTCTTAATCCAGGTGGATTGGAGATGTCAAATGTTGATTTATCCAAAGAGTTTACTGAAATGATAATAACACAAAGGGGTTTTCAAGCAAATTCAAGGATTATTACAACATCTGATGAAATGCTGCAAGAACTAGTAAACCTTAAAAGATAATATGTATTAGAAGAAAAATATAAAATTTGTATAGGATTCGGCTTAAAAAATAAAAAGGAAGTATGGGCGGATACCCTTATCCGCCCTATTAAAAAGATATTTGAATTTACTATTCAATATTACTTTTGCTATAGTAAGAAAGTTAAGTAGACTTATCGACAATTTATACCTATCGACAATTTATACTTAAATTTGTTGTTAATTACAAGGAGGTTATGGTATGATTAAAGTAACCAGATTTAATGGGAAAAAATTTTATATAAATTGTGATTTAATAGAATTTATCGAGGAAACACCTGATACCATAATTACCACTACAACAGGTAAAAAATTAGTCGTGTCAGAAAGTGTCGAAACAGTAATAAATAAGATTATAGACTATAAAGGAAAAATTTTTACCAAGTTTAAAATAGAAGAAATAAATTAGTTTTAGGTGGGGGTATTATTATGGATATTGCAACGATTTTAGGATTTATATTAGGATCATTTTTTATTGTATATGCTATTGCAATGGGGGGACCATTAAGGTGGTTTCTTGATTTACCAAGTGTTTTAATTACAATTGGTGGAACAATTTGTGCAACGATGATTCATTATCCAATTAAAAAGTTTTTAAATTCCTTTAAAACGGTAGTACATATTTTTAAAACAAAAGAATTATCACCTAAGGATATAACGTCAAAAATAATAGAATTAGCTAACGTAGCTAGAAAAGAAGGTTTATTAGCATTGGAAGAGGCAACTGAGCAAATTGATGATAACTTTCTAAAAAAAGGAATACTTTTAATAGTTGATGGGACTGATCCAGAATTAGTAAGAAGCATTTTAGAAACTGAATTAGCATTTATTGAGGGTAGGCATAGGGAAAGTCAAGGGGTATTTGAAACAATGGCTAACTTTGGTCCTGCATTTGGAATGCTTGGAACCTTAATAGGTCTAATACAGATGCTTCAAACTATGCAAGATCCCTCTACAATAGGACCAGCAATGTCAGTAGCACTTGTAACTACATTTTATGGGGTTTTATTAGCTAATTTTATATGCTTACCTATTGCAGGGAAATTAAAAGTGAGGAGCCGAGAAGAAATTCTTTTAAAGGAAGTTATGCTTGAAGGGTTATTATCCATACAAGCAGGTGAAAATCCAAGAATAATTGAAGAAAAATTAAATGCATTTTTGTCTCCTAAACTTAATGAAAGTTCTAATGATAATGAAGAAATTGATGATGTGGGTGTAGGCTTATGAGGAGACATAGGTTCAGTGATGAACAAGGGAAACAAGCTTCATGGATGGATACATATGGTGATATGGTAACACTTTTGCTAACATTTTTTGTCATGTTGTTTTCCATGTCAAATTTGGATGCTGCAAAATTTCGTCAGGCTGCACTTTCAATCCAAGGAGCATTAGGGATTAAATATCAGGGTCCAACAATTAGCAACGAACTTAATGTTACAGACTATCCTGAAGAATCTATTGAAGATATTGATGCCATTCTGGGAGAAATTGAAGATATGGAAAAGATATATACGCAAATGAAAGAGTATATAGAAATAAATAGATTGGGCAATTATATTGAAATCTCAAAAGAACAGCCGGGAGTATTAATACGTTTTAAAGATAATATTTTATTTGATTCAGGCAAGGCTGATATAAAGGATGATTCAAAACAAATTTTAAGTTATATTGTAGATATACTAAATGAATTTAATAAAGATATTAGGGTTGAAGGACATACAGACAATGTACCAATTAATAATTTTATGTTCCCCAGTAATTGGGAGCTATCTACACAAAGGGCAGTTAATGTTATTAAATATTTTATTGAAGAAAAAACAATTAGCCCCTTAAAATTATCAGCGGTAGGATATGGGGAATACCATCCGATTTCCGATAATTCTACAATAGCAGGTAGGCAGGCTAATAGACGTGTTGATATAGTAATTTTAAAAACAAATGTAGAAGAAGAAATTTCTGTAAAAGAGGAGGAAGATTTAAATGATGAATGATAAAAATAGCCTTATTTTATTGGGAATTATAGCAGTTTTAATTTTAGGGATAGCCTTTGGAATAGGTTGGTTAGTTGTCACAGGGGGACAAAGAGATAACAATAATCCAGTAACTTCAAATCAATCAAACGAATTAAAAGAAGCAAAAAAACACAGAACATATACTGTTGCCGGGGAACCTATCGTATCAAACTTAAATACAGGAATACCTGGAGATAGGAGGGCGATAAGGGTAAAAACTCAATTAAAAGTTAAGGATAGTAAGATGATAAAGGAATTAGAAAATAAGAATGCTGAAATCATAGATATAATTATATCTATACTAAGAACAAAAACACCGGAAGAAATGATACAAACAAATGCAAAAGAAGTAGTAAAAAAAGAAATAATAGAGCAATTAAATAATACATTACATACGGATAAAATTTTAGATGTATTTTTTGAAGAATTCTTAGTCCAATAAAGGGGGTTTAGTATAGTGAGTGATGTTTTATCACAACGAGAAATAGATGATTTGCTTAAGGCTGTTACAGCAGGTGAAGTTAATGTTGATGAAATGCAGCTTTTAGATAAAGAAAAAAAGGTTATAGAATATGACTTTAAAAGACCTAATAAGTTTGCTAATGAACACTTAAGAACATTAATGAATGTATATGATGATTATTCCAGACATATTACAAACTTTTTAACAGCTTACTTACGAACATTGGTAAATATTGAAGTTGTGTCAACAGAAGAAACTACATATTATGAATTTAGTAACTCTATAGTTAATCCTTCTGTTTTATTAATAGTGGACTTCTCACCATTAACAGGGTATATTATCCTTGAAATTAATCCCGGTGTTTCCTTTGCCCTTATTGATAGAATCTTAGGAGGTAAAGGCTACACTATAGACAATATACGAAACCTAACAGAAATTGAGTTATCAATAATAGAAAAGATAGCAGGCCAGATGTTAAATCTGATGAAAGAACCTTGGTCAAATATTATAGATTTAAAACCTGAATTAGATAGAATTGAAACAAGTTCACAATTTACACAGTTTATATCACCAAATGAAATGGTTGCATTAGTAACATTAGGGGTGAAGATAGGAGAAATTGAAGGTTTTATGAATATATGTATACCTCACTTAGTAGTAGAACCCATAATATCAAAACTAAGTACAAGATATAGATTTAGTATATCAGAAAAAAAGGAAATGGGTTCTTCAAGAAAGAATATGGAAAAGAACATAGAAAAAGCAATGATTCCTATAAGGGTTGAATTAGGTTCAGTAAAAATACTGGTTTCAGAATTTTTACAACTTCAAAAAGGAGACGTAATAAAATTAGGAACAGAAGTAAATTCAGATTTAAAAGTAATGGTAGGAAATATTCATAAATTTAACGCAAAACCCGGAGTAAGAAAAAACAGAAACGCAGTAGCAATAACCAATATTTTAAGAAGGGAAGATGCCAAATATGAGTGAAATGCTTTCTCAAGCTGAAATAGATGCACTATTAGGGGACCCGGAAGATTCTGAGGACACTAACCCTATAGGAGAAGAAAAAAAAGGAACAGGTACAGAATTCACAGAAGAAGAAAAAGATGCCTTAGGTGAAATAGGCAATATAAGCATGGGGACATCAGCAACTACATTATCAACCTTACTATCACATAAGGTATTAATAACAACCCCGGCAGTATCTATAACAGATTGGCAAGGGTTGGCACATAAATACCCCATTCCTTATGTAGCAATTAAGGTTGCATATATGCATGGATTAGAAGGAAACAATTTATTAATATTAGCAGAAGAAGATACAAAAGTCATAGCAGATTTAATGATGGGTGGCTTAGGCAAGCCTACAGAAGGACCTTTACAGGAAATACATTTAAGTGCGATAGCCGAGGCTATGAACCAGATGGTAGGTTCTGCAGCAACATCTATGTCATCAATCTTTGATAAAAGAATTGATATTTCACCACCGGAAGTATTTATGATAAACTTTAAGGCAGATATACCCTTTGGTGATTTTAAATTAGAAGATAAGGTTGTACGAATTGCCTTTAGAATGGTTATTGAAGACTTAATAGATAGTGAAATTATGCTCTTATTACCGCCATATTTTGCGAAGGCAATGGTTAATAATTTACTGCAAATGGGTGAAGGGGAATCACTGTCAATATATGAAGAACAAGATGAAGAACAAGATGAAAAGACTAAACAAAGTTTGCAGCAAGATGGAGGAATATTTAAAGATATTGAAACAAAATATGATAATCAAACTATACTATCACAAGAAAATACCCAAGAAGAAATTACACATGATAATGAGACAATAAAAGATAGCAATACAAAAAGGAGAGAAAATGAGGATGGGGGGATACCTATGGCTATAGAAAATAGTAATAAGACGAATAAAGTTCAGAAACAAATACAACCTGTAGAATTTAAACCATTTGAAAATGAAACAACAACAGTAAACAAAGAAAACATAAGTCTTATTATGGATGTACCTCTTGAAATTACAGCTGAATTAGGCAAAACAAAAAGATTAATAAAAGAAATATTAGAGTTTTCAGCTGGTTCTATAATAGAATTAGATAAACTTGCCGGTGAACCAATAAATATATTAGTAAATGGTAAAGTTATTGCGAATGGTGAAGTAGTTGTAATAGATGATAATTTTGGTATAAGAATTACTGATATTGTTAATCCATCAAAACGTTTATAGTAGATTAAATTATAAATTACTTTGTATTATTAAAGGAGAGAAAAATATGGCAAAAAGAGTTTTAATTGTAGATGATGCGGCATTTATGAGAATGATGATTAAAGACATTCTAACTAAAAATGGATATGAGGTAGTAGGGGAAGCAGAAAATGGTGCAAAGGCAATAGATAATTATAAAGAACTAAACCCTGATTTAGTTATAATGGATATAACAATGCCGGAAGTAAACGGGATAGAGGCTGTTAAAGGTATTAAACAGATTGATCCCGCTGCAAAAATTATAATGTGTTCGGCAATGGGGCAACAGGCAATGGTAATAGAATCTATACAAGCAGGTGCAAGTGATTTTATAGTCAAACCATTTCAACCGGAAAGAGTTATTGAATCTATAAAAAAAGCAGTGGGTTAAAGCACTAAGAAAGGACTATAATATGGATTCTCAAAACTTTGAAATGATAGTTAAGTTGATATACGGAATACTTATATTTGCATGCTTAATTTTTTTAGCCTATATTGTTACCAAATATATAGGTAAAAAAACGATGTCTAACATGAAAAACAAACATATACAAGTTATAGAGTGGGTATCATTGGGAGTTGATAAAAGTATATATCTTTTAGAAATAGGAGAAAAGAATATTCTTATAGGAATTTCAGGTAAGAATATTAATTATTTAACGGAAGTTGAAATAAAAAAGCAAAAAGAAGAAACTCTTGACAAGACAGAAAAACAATTTAAAGTAACGGAATTGTTTTCTAATTATTTAAATAGTTTTCTAAATGAGACTAAAGGTAATAGTTATAAAGAAAAAAAAGAAACAGAAAAAGAGGGAAGCCCCAAGAATTTAGTAGCCCTAAATATAGAAAAGATAAAAGGAACGATTAAAGACCTCAAAAATAAAGATGGAAATAAGGATGATAATGTTAATGGCTAAGATAAAAAGGGATAGGAAAAACTTATATACTGTATTTGTAGCAGTAGTAGTATTTACAGTGCAAACTGCATATGCACAACCGGAATTCCCTATACAATTACCACAAGATGCAGGGTCTATGACTGCCAGCTTACAGCTGATATTTTTATTAACAATACTGTCTTTAGCACCGGCATTATTAATCATGATGACATCTTTTACAAGGATTATAATTACACTATCATTTTTACGTAATGCTTTAGGCACACAACAGATGCCACCTAATCAAATATTAATTGGCTTAGCTCTATTTCTTACCTTTTTTATTATGGCACCTATAGCTGGTAAAATAAACACTGATGCATTACAACCATATTTACAAGAAGAAATTGAACAAGATGTTGCAATCAACAATACCATAACACCATTAAAAGAATTTATGTTAAAATACACCAGAGAAAAAGATATAGGATTATTTTTAACCTTATCCCAAACTAATAATGCTGAGAATGATACAAATGATTTACCTATGAAAATAGTTATACCTGCCTTTATTATTAGTGAATTAAAAACAGCATTTCAAATGGGATTTGTAATATATGTTCCATTTTTAGTTATAGATATGGTAGTTGCAAGTACATTGATGTCTATGGGAATGATGATGTTACCACCTATAATGATATCACTACCTTTTAAGATATTATTATTTGTAATGGTAGATGGGTGGAATTTGGTAGTTCAATCGATAGTTACAAGTTTTAAACTTTAAATATAAATATAATAAAAAGGAGCTGCTGAATATATGGAACAAGGTTTAA
>CAZRSG010000025.1:16839-19454 GCA_964602705.1 uncultured Oscillospiraceae bacterium | reverse complement strand
AGGTGAACAAATTACTGAAAAAGGGATTGGTAACGGAATTTCACTAATCATCTTTGCCGGTATAGTTTCAAGGGGACCGGCTATGTTTACAACCTTATATGCTAATTACCTAAATAAAAACTTAAATATATTCCAAATTGCTTTATTTATAGTTTTTGCAATTGCAATAGTTGGGGTTGTAGTTACAATGAACGAGGGAGAAAGACGAATTCCTGTACAATATGCTAAAAGGGTTGTAGGAAGGAAAATGTATGGTGGACAAAGTACGCATATACCTATTAAAATAAGTATGTCCGGAGTTATGCCTATAATATTTGCTATGTCAATAATGGCATTTCCATCTACAATTGCACAATTTTTCTCAAAACCTCAAACAGGATCATTTATGCAAAAGTTTTTAGAATTTATTTCACCCAGTTCATGGTTTTATGGTGTATTCTACTTTTTATTAATTATATTCTTTACTTATTTTTACACAGCAATATCATTCAATCCTGTAGAAATTGCTAATAATATGAAAAAGAATGGTGGATTTGTTCCCGGAATTAGACCCGGTAAACCGACTGCTGAATATATAAATAAAGTACTTTCAAAAATAACATTAACAGGGGCAGTATTTTTAGGTCTAATAGCAGTACTTCCAATTTTCTTAAATTATGGAATAAAGTTAGGCGGTTTATCAATAGGTGGAACAAGCTTATTAATTGTAGTAAGTGTTGCTTTAGAAAGTGTTAAACAACTTGAATCTCATATGTTAGTAAGGCACTATAAAGGTTTCTTAGAATAATTAAGGGGAAGATTTGATTCTTAATTATTAGACAAGGTGGGGTGTAATATGAAGTTAATCTTATTAGGAGCTCCTGGAGCAGGCAAAGGAACACAGGCAGAAATAATTTCAAAAAGGTTTAATGTGCCTACGATATCTACAGGAGAGATTATAAGAATTGCGATAAGGGAAAAAACAGAATTGGGGATTAAGGCATCTGAATTTATTAATCAAGGATTACTTGTTCCTGATGATGTAGTAATAAAAATGGTAGAGGATAGGGTAAAGAAATGTGATTGCAAAGATGGGTATATATTAGATGGTTTTCCACGTACTGTACCACAAGCACAGGCTTTAGAAAAGATGAATGTAAAAATTGATAAGGTAATATATATGGAAGTGGATGAGGAAAAAGTAATAAAAAGACTTTCAGGAAGAAGACAGTGCGAAGATTGTGGTACAATATATCACATAAAATATAAACCACCTAAAAAGGCAAATATATGTGATTCATGTGGCGGCAATATTATCATTAGACAAGATGATAGTGTTGAGACTATAAAAAAACGTTTGGAAGTATATAATAAACAAACAAGACCCTTAAAAGAATATTATAGTGATAAAAAACTTTTAGCTATAATTAAAGGTCAAGAAAATATAAATGATACAACTATAGACTTATTAAAAATACTTGGAGTAGATTAAAAATGATTAAAATTAAATCTATACAGGAAATTGAATATATGAAAGAGGCAGGTCGAATAGTAGCTGAAACACATAAAAGGATACAAGAGGCTATAAGACCTGGTATAACAACAGCTGAACTAAATCAAATAGCTGAAACATATATACTAAGCCAAGATGCAATCCCATCATTTAAAGGCTACCAAGGTTTCCCTGCAAGTATATGTGCATCTGTTAATGAAGAAGTAATTCATGGAATACCCGGTCCGAGGATACTGAAAAACAGTGATATTATCAGTATAGATATTGGAGCCATGTATAAGGGATATCATGGTGATGCAGCAAGAACTCATTCTGTAGGGGATATAACTGATGAAGCACAAAACTTAATAGATGTAACGAAAGAAAGTTTTTATAAGGGTATAGAATATGCAATAGAGGGCAATAGATTATATGATATATCATTTGCTATTCAAAGCCATATAGAATCTCATTCTTATTCGGTAGTGCGAGATTATGTAGGTCATGGAATAGGTCAGGAAATGCACGAAGAACCACAAATACCAAATTACGGTTCTCCGGGAAGAGGACCAAGATTACAAGCAGGAATGACATTGGCAATTGAACCTATGGTAAACATGTGGGCATATGATGTGAAAACATTATCAAACCAATGGACTGTTGTTACGGCAGATGGGGGTTTGTCAGCACATTATGAAAATACGATTGTCATAACAAAAGATGGTCCGGAAATTTTAACATATAGTTAAAAGACAGGAGTGAGTGTTAATGAAAATATATCCGGGACAAATTGTTTGTTCTGTAGCAGGAAGAGATAAGAATAAATATTTTGTTATTATGGAAATTATAGATGAAGATTATGTCTATATAAGTGACGGAGACACTCGAAAGCTTGACAAGCGGAAAAAGAAAAAGGTCAAGCATTTAAGACTAACAAGCCAAGAAGTAAATCATATTAAAAATAAATTGTCAGATAGCAAGAAGATAAGTAATGCTGATATAAGAAGAGGATTAAAAGAATTTAAAGAAAAGCTGGAAGAAAAGTTGGAAATGGAAAACTTTTAAAAATGTATTTATGCATTAAAGGAGGTTATAGACCTTGGCAAAAGAAGAAATTATTGAGGTGGAAGGCACAGTAATTGAA
>CAZRSG010000025.1:5098-16829 GCA_964602705.1 uncultured Oscillospiraceae bacterium | reverse complement strand
TACCTAATGCTATGTTCAAAGTAGAATTAGAAAATAATCATGTTATACTTGCACATATTTCCGGTAAACTTAGGATGCATTTCATAAGAATTCTTCCGGGTGATAAAGTTACAGTAGAGTTATCGCCCTATGATTTAACTCGTGGAAGAATTACATGGAGGGCAAAATAACTATACTAAGCTTACTTTGAAATAGAACAAGTTATATGGTAACCGATATTTAAAGGAGGGATTCCGATGAAAGTCAGACCGTCGGTAAAACCAATATGTGAAAAATGTAAAATAATTAAACGTAAGGGCAGAACAAGAATAATTTGTGTAAATCCAAAACACAAGCAAAAACAAGGGTAAAAAGTTACAATTGTAAATAAGATATTTATATGTAAAAATTGGGAGGTGTAAATATTATGGCAAGAATAGCCGGAGTAGACTTACCAAGGGATAAACGAGTTGAAATAGGACTAACATATATATTTGGTATAGGTCGTAGCAGTGCAAAAGAAATCTTAAAAAGTACAGGTATTAATCCTGATACTCGAATAAGAGATTTAACTGATGATGAAGTAGCGAAACTTAGAAAGATAATAGATACAGATTATGAAGTTGAAGGAGATTTACGCAGGCAAGTTTCCTTAGATATTAAAAGACTAATGGAAATAGGAAGCTATAGGGGTATTAGACATAGGAGAGGATTGCCTGTTAGGGGACAAAGAACAAAAACCAATGCAAGAACCAGAAAAGGACCTAAGAGAATGGCAATAGGTAAAAAGAAATAAAAGGAGGGAGTAAATAAGTATGGCAAAGGTTGGTGCAAGAAAAGGTACACGAAAACGTCGTGAACGTAAAAATATAGAGCGGGGAGCCGCACATATCCGGTCAACTTTTAACAATACCATTGTTACTATTACTGATACTAATGGTAATGCCCTATCATGGGCAAGTGCAGGTGGCTTAGGCTTTAGGGGTTCAAGGAAAAACACACCATTTGCGGCACAAATGGCTGCAGAAACAGCAGCTAAGGCAGCAATGGAGCACGGTTTAAAAACTGTTGAAGTATTTGTTAAAGGACCAGGGTCAGGACGAGAAGCGGCAATAAGGGCATTACAAGCAGCTGGATTAGAAGTTAACTCTATTAAAGATGTAACTCCTATACCGCATAATGGATGTAGGCCACCAAAAAGAAGAAGGGTTTAATGGAGGTGTAAAAATAGATGGCAAGATATACAGGAGCAGTATGCAGGCTTTGCCGACGAGAAGGACAAAAGCTATTTCTTAAAGGGAATAAGTGTTATACAGATAAATGTCCAATAGAAAGAAGAAACTTTCCTCCCGGTCAACATGGTCAAGGAAGAAGAAAGATGTCGGAATATGGACTGCAATTGAGAGAAAAACAAAAAGTTAGAAGGTATTATGGAGTATTAGAAAGTCAATTTAGAAAATATTTTATAATGGCAACTAAAAAACAGGGTATAACAGGTGAAAATTTACTACAAATCTTAGAATCACGATTAGATAATGTGATTTTTAGAATAGGATTTGCTATGTCAAGGCCGGAGGCAAGACAACTGGTTAGGCATGCACACTTCCTTGTTAATGGTAAAAAGGTTGATATTCCATCTTACCTTGTAAAAGAAGGCGATGTAATAAGTATCAGGGAAAAAAGCAGAAGTTTGCCAAAAATACAAGCAGTAGTGGAAGATTTAGAAGGCAGAATACTTCCGGAATGGTTAGACTTAAACAAAGAAACACTTGAAGCACGAGTAATAACTTTACCAAGCAGGGAAGATATAGACTTACCAATAGAAGAACATTTAATTGTAGAGTTATACTCACGTTAATATCTATAAGATATATTGATATATTATAGATATTACTTAACTCAGTTGCCCTCGGGGAAAAAAATTAAAAATGTAAAACAAGGAGGGTTTAAATGATAGAAATTGAAAAGCCAAGAATAGAATGTTTAGAAGTTAGTGAAGATGACAGGTATGGTAGGTATGTTGTTGAACCTTTGGAAAGGGGTTATGGAACAACCTTAGGAAATTCACTAAGAAGAATTTTATTATCATCTCTTCCGGGCGTAGCAGCTACATCTATAAAAATAGATGGTATATTGCACGAATTTTCAACCATTCCCGGAGTTACAGAAGATGTAGTAGAAATTATACTTAATATAAAAAACCTGGCTGTCAAACTTCATTCAGATACTTCAAAAGTTGTCTATATTGAAGCAGAAGGCGAATGTATTATTACGGCGGGTGATATTAAAACTGATGCAGATGTAGAGATATTAAATCCTGATTTGCACATAGCTACATTAAATAAAGACGCAAAGTTATATATAGAAATAACATTAGATAAAGGCAGGGGTTATGTTCTTGCAGAAAACAACAAAACAGAAGGTCAACCTATAGGTGTGATACCTGTAGATTCTATATATACACCGGTACGAAAAGTTAATTATTTAGTGGAAGATACCCGGGTAGGCCAGGTAACTGATTATGATAAATTAACATTAGAAATATGGACTAATGGTACAATTAAACCGGATGAAGCAATAAGTTTAGGTGCGAAGGTGCTTAATGAACACCTTAACCTCTTTATTGACTTATCGGAACATACTAAAGATGTAGAAATAATGATAGAAAAAGAAGAAACAAAGAAAGAAAAGGTCTTAGAAATGACAGTTGAAGAACTTGATTTATCGGTACGATCATATAACTGTTTAAAGAGAGCAGGAATAAATACTGTAGAAGAACTTATCCAAAGAACAGAAGCTGATATGATGAAAGTGCGTAACCTTGGCAGAAAATCCTTAGAGGAAGTTATAAATAAACTTGCTGCCTTAGAATTAGCACTTGCACCAAATGAAGAGTAAGAATATTAAGGGAAAAGTCATTATAAGGCTAAATTATGGTGAAAAGGAGGTATAGTTTATGCCGGGTGTAAGAAAATTAGGACGTAAAACCGATCAAAGAAAGGCCATGTTAAGAAACCTTGTTACTTTCTTATTAGAAAATGGTAGGATTGAAACTACACTTGCCAAAGCAAAAGAAGTAAGAAGCATGGCAGAAAAGATGATAACTCTTGGAAAAGAAAACTCATTACATTCGAGAAGGCAAGCACTTGCTTATATTACAAAAGAAGATGTAGTAACAAAACTATTTGAAACAATCGCTCCTAAATATGAAGAACGAAAAGGCGGCTATACAAGAATAATGAAAATGGGGCCACGACGAGGCGACGCTGCCGAAATGGCAATAATAGAATTAGTGTAAGGCTTAATTATACTAATAATAAATCAAGATATTAGGTGAACACAAGGAGTGTATATCTAATATCTTTTTTTATTGATAACAATAATTATTTGATATAAAAAGTAAAGTTTTAATTAAGAAAAATAAAAATATATCTTTTTACTTTTATAATATCGAAAGTATAGTATAATATAAAAAGATTAAACTATTTAAAGGAAGGCAAGACCTAAAATGAATAACATAATAAAAACTGAAAATTTAAAATATACCTATCAAGATGGGCAAGAAGAGAAAATAGATTTTGTTCTAAAAGATATAAACCTAAAAATAGACAAGGGTGAATTTATAACCATATTAGGGCATAATGGTTCCGGTAAATCAACATTGGCAAAACATTTTAATGCACTACTTTTACCTGTAGGGGGTAAGGTATATATTAAAGAAAAAGAAACTATCAATCCAGACTACCAATGGGATATACGACAAACTGTAGGTATGGTATTTCAAAATCCGGACAATCAAATTGTAGCAACTATAGTTGAAGAAGATGTAGCCTTTGGCACTGAAAATTTGGGAATACCGCCACAAGAGATTAGGCAAAGGGTAGACCATGCATTAAAAACAGTAGGTATGTATGAATATAGGAAGCATGCACCCCATTTATTATCAGGGGGGCAAAAACAAAGGGTAGCAATTGCAGGTGTAATTGCTATGAAACCGGAATGTATAGTTTTAGATGAACCTACAGCAATGTTAGACCCTATAGGTCGTAAGGAAGTAATTGATACTATAAAGAACTTAAATAAAAAAGAAGGAATAACTATTATACTTATAACCCACTATATGGATGAAGCAGTAGATGCAGATAGGGTATTTGTGATGGAAGAGGCTCAAATAATAATGGAGGGAAAACCGAAAGAAGTCTTTAGCCAGGTTCAAAAACTAAAAAAGGCGGGTTTAGACGTGCCACAAGTTACAGAATTGGCATATGAATTAAGAAAGAATGGAATAGATATAGATCAAGAAACTATAAAAGTAGATGAATGTGTTAATGAATTAGTAGCTTTATTGGGGGTAGATTAATGCTAATACACTTACAAGATATAAGTTATACCTATATGAAAGGTGGTCCATTTGAAAAAGAAGCCTTAAATGATATAAATTTAGAAATTAATGAGGGTGAATTTATTGGTTTAATTGGTCATACCGGTTCCGGTAAATCTACCCTTGTACAACATTTGAACGGCTTATTAAAACCATCACATGGTAAAATAATTATAGATAATATTGAAATAACAAATAAGGCTATTAAACTTAAACAAATTCGAAATAAGGTTGGTTTAGTATTCCAATATCCGGAACATCAATTATTTGAAGAAACAGTATATAAAGATATAGCATTTGGTCCCTTAAATATGGAATTATCAGAAGAAGAAGTAAAGGAAAGGGTTTATAAGGCTATAGAAGTAGTAGGTATAAGCCAACAATTACTTGAAAGGTCTCCATTTGAATTATCAGGTGGTCAAAAAAGGCGGGTTGCTATTGCAGGAGTTTTAGCAATGGAGCCAAAGATATTAATATTAGACGAGCCGACCGCAGGTTTAGACCCAGCTGGTAGGGATGATATATTGTATAAGATAAAACAATTGCACGAAAAACATAATGTGACAGTAATATTAGTATCACATAGCATGGAAGACGTTGCACGTTTAGTAGACAGGATTTTAGTTATGGATAAAGGCAGGATTGTTATGGATGGAAGACCCGGCGATATATATAAAAATAGCAAAGGCTTAGAAAATATTGGGCTATCCGTTCCTCAAATTACTAAAGTGATAGGTAAACTAAAAGAAAAAGGGATTAATATTAAGGGCGATATATATACTATTGAGCAAGCAAAGAAGGAATTATTACAACTAATTGCAGAAAAGGCTGGTGGCAAATGATGCTAAAAGATATAACATTAGGTCAATATTTTCCTGGGGAAACATATATACATAAACTGGATGCAAGGATGAAGATAATTATTACCCTATTATATATTATGGCATTATTTATTATAAAAAACTTCTTAGGTTATCTTATATTTGCTATATTCACATTCACTATAATATATGTTTCTAAAGTTCCCTTAAAGTTTATATTTAAAGGCTTAAGGCCTTTAATTTATATAGTTATATTCACAGCTGGTATTAATATATTTATGACAAGCGGGACTAAAGCCTTTAGCATTGGACCCTTAATAGCCAGCCGAGAGGGTATAAAAATGGCTATTTTAATGACCCTAAGACTAATATTTTTAGTACTTGGTACATCAATGCTTACATTTACAACTTCACCTATTTCACTTACTGATGGGATTGAAAATTTACTAAACCCTTTTAAGAAAATAGGTATACCTGCCCACGAATTAGCAATGATGATGACGATAGCCTTAAGATTTATACCAACACTGTTAGAAGAAACAGATAAAATTATGAAGGCACAAATGGCAAGAGGTGCAGATTTTGAAAGTGGAAACTTACTAAAAAGGGCAAAAAGCTTAGTACCCTTATTGGTACCTTTATTTATCAGTGCCTTTAGACGGGCAGATGAGTTAGCTATAGCGATGGAATCACGGTGTTATAGGGGAGGGGAAAATAGGACAAGGATGAAACAATTAAAGATGGCCAATAGAGATTATCTTGCTGCAATATTAACAGTAATATTAATTTCAGTCTTATTTTTCACAAGACAGTTTAAATATTAAGCTAATTATAAGCTATTATATGTCTATAAAACTATAGTGATTTTACAAGAACTTATATTAAAAAAGCATAGGTGCAGATTATCAGGGGAATGTAGGTGGTTTAATAATTGAGAAATATAATCCTAAAAATACAATATGATGGTAAGAATTATCACGGTTGGCAAAGACAAATAAATGCAATAACTATACAAGAAGTATTAGAAAACTCATTAGAAAAGTTTTTTAAACAAAAGGTAATAGTTAGAGGCTGTGGAAGAACAGATGCCGGTGTACATGCACTAAGCTTTATATGTAACTTTTATGTTGAAAGCAAGGTTAAAGAAAGCAGCATAGTTCAAGGCATGAATAGTATCCTAGCTAAAGATATTGTTGTATTAGATTGTAAAAATGCAAGTATAGATTTTGACTCCCTTAACGATTGCATAGGTAAAAAATATAGGTATAGGATTTTAAATAGGGGTCTACCCTCAGCCTTTGAGCAAGACTATTCATGGCATTACCCATATAAGGTAGACATAGATTTAGTAAAAAAGGCAAGTAATATTTTTATCGGATACCACGACTTTAAAGCATTTATGGCATCAGGTAGTAGTATAAAGGGAACAATACGTAATATATTTGATATTAATGTTGGACAAAAAGAAGATAAAATAAGTATTGAAATATCAGCTGATGGTTTCCTTTATAATATGGTAAGGATAATAGTCGGTACCCTAATTTACATAGGCAATAGAAAAATAAGATTAGAAGATTTATCAGATATAATAAAATCAAGGGATAGAACAAAGGCAGGGATAACTGCCCCTGCACAAGGTTTGTATTTAGTGGAATCTTATTATAAATAAACCTGAAAGTTAAGTTTATCGGTTTAAGATACAAGAATGACCCTTATCCTACCACCATTTTCTTCAGCCTTATCATAGTATGCAGTTAAGTTTTTACTATAATCTATCTTACTAATAGGAATAACTTTGTACCGTAAACCATCATAAGAAGTATTAATTACCTTTTGGTAGACTAATATATCCTGGCTAATTAAATATCTTTTATCATAAGAATAAAGATATAAATCATCCACCTTGCTTATAGGAGTCTTTAATTTATCCAATGCTGCCATGGTTATAGGTAGATTATTTTCAAAATCAACTTTTATCGGATTGCCTGCATAAATAGAATATATGGAATTTGGAGTTTGAACTTTTATATTATTCCCACCTATATTTAAATCATATATACCTTGAAGCACCATAGAATTAGATATATTTTCACTTTTTAAAACTATGCCATATTCATATAAATCATTAGTGTAATCATTTAAGATAATATCAGTTATTACATTATGTTGATTTTTGTGAATATATAATATATCGCCGGAATCAAGCTTAGTATTATTAATTCTTTGTGGAAAGACTTTCATACCCCTACCAATGGAATAATCATTGTGGTTAGCAACATCTATAATATTTATAGTATCAGCAATTTCATAGGAAGCAAAAGTTCTATCATACCAATTAAAAGTTCCATATAAGGTATTGCTAACTTGTAAACTACTTATATTGGCATTGCCATTATTAAATAAAACCTTTACAACTTTTCCGATATATTTATTGTAATCATCGCTGGTAACATAATCCTCACTTGTCCCGTTAGTCAGTAATATCGTAGCGTAATACTCTATGTGTCTATTATCATTTTCATCAATCCTGGTTTTAGTTCCCGTATCCATTAAAAATCCTACTAAACTTTCATTGTCTGACAACTGAAAAACATCTGCAATCTTATTGTCCTTATCCAATAGTATCCTTATGGTATCGCCAAATAATATATTACCTTTACCGGATAATTTATTAAAAGCATTAATTCCGGATATATCATATTGCTTACCTGATAAGATTATCTTTCTAATGTTATCCTTATTGGGCAATGCATTTTCATAGATGCCGGTAACCTTTTTACTATATATAAGAGCTGTATCAGCCTCTTGAATATAGTAGCAAATATCATAATCTTGGATTTCATCTATTGTTGATAAAATCCCATCACGGCTAATTGTAGTTTTATCACTTAAATTAAACCTTCTTTTAAAACTTTCATTAATATTAGTAATAGGTTCACCAATAGCATTCCTTGTAATAGTAAGATATTTTATTTGATCAAGTATATCATAGTATACACCTACTTTATCTCCAAGTGATAAAGACGTTACAATATTTTGATATATAGTAGTTATATCCCCCTCATAAACAGTAATATCATTATCACATTTTATAAACTTATCACCATCTTGACTAAAAAAAATTAAACCGTCAGGTAAAACAGACTTAATAATATAATTATAATAATCATTTGCACGGGTCATATCGGAAAGGGTTAAATAATCTAATATACCATCTTTATCATAAACAAACTTTATTGTACTACCTTTAACTATAGTTTGAAATATTTGACCATATAAACCTTGCTTATTACCATCATATACAAGTATATCCTTATTAACCATTAGGGTAAGCATAGAATTATCGTTATCATATAAAGAAAGCCTATCCGGTAGTGCTTGTTGAACAATATATTCTTTGTATGATTGGGTTTGGGGGCTAAAAAATATAACTTCATCATCTTTATTGATAACAATACCCCCTTTTTTAGCAATATCATTATCACTTATATTACCCTTTTTAAATGTTCCTACGCTCGTTAAAACATAGCCTGATTGAACATTATTATCAGATATAATTGTAGCATCCTCATAATATCTATAATTAATATCTTCAATATAAAATTGTGGCAGATTATTTACTTTTGACAGCAAGGTATTTTGAATAATTTTAGCGGTATCAAGCCTTGAAATAGGTAGCCCTATTTCATAATTAACACCATCCAATAAGGCCTTATCTTTTGCAAAAGCAATCTGTGTTTCAGCCCAGTTACCTGTAGTATTTTCCGTATCATAGCCTAAAAGTTTTAACATCACCTTGCAAACCTGTTCAGGTAAAACATTTTCATAAGGTTTAAATGAACCATCAGGGTAACCGGTAAAATATCCAAGGTCACTTGCCCTTCCTATATAAGCAGATGACCAATAGTAATATGGAACATCTTTATACGGTGATATACTACTTATAGGAAGAAAATCAGGTTCAACTACTGCAACTGTTATCTTAACAAACTCTTCCCTTGATAGGATATCATTATCCCTAAAATCTCCATTAGGATCACCCTGCATTATTTTAAGCTGCTTAACAAAGTTTTTTGCCTCATGGTCTTTAAAGTCAACTGCAATTACCTTATAAGAAAAAGATATTATGCTTATAAAAATAAGACTTAATACTATATTTAAATATTTTTTCACTTATTATTCCCTCCCAATATAATTTTATCATCTATATTAAGGCCATCTATTATTTCTACATATTCCTTATCTTGAATTCCCATTGTAACTTTATTTTCAATTACCTTATTATCTTGAAGGATATTAACCTTGCCATTACTTACAGCCTTGATAGGTATTAGCAAAACATCCTGCTTGGAATTGGTTCTTATCTTAACATCCACATTCATAGCTACCATTAGATTATCAAAATCATTTAACTTAATTCTTACAGTATAATAGGTTACCCCGTTCTTAGCCACCCCAACATCATCTATTTTTGTAACACTACCATGATAAAGCCTATCATGTGAACCTTGCAGGCTAAGATTAGCAACTTGACCCAAGGATATTCTCTTAATGTAAAGTTCATCTATATCAGTATCAACATATAAATTACCTAAATCGGCAATTATAGCAAGTGGATTATTAGGTACTGCATAATCTGATTCTTTGGATAACTTCTTGGTAACTACACCATCAATAGGAGAAAGAATTTGATAGTCAGACAATGTATTTTTAAGCTGGGATAATTGGCTTTGTATTTCCTTTATTTGCAAGGAAGTATTTTTTACACCATTAGTAATACTATCGTTTTTTATAATCATAACTTGCATACCCTTATTTATACTATCCCCTTCTGCAATTAATAAACTTTGTACCTGGCCGGACTGTGTAGCAAATATTGATTGCTTAGTCTTATTAGAAAATTCACCACTTGACATAGATACAATATTACCAACTTTGGCAAAAGCAGAATCTCCTTCTTTTAAAGCACCCGGATTAAGAACAGCAATTTCAACTATTACACCGGACCTTCCACCGGCAAATGACTGTGTAGAATCGTATATACTATCTATAGTACCGTATAATATAGAACCATCAAGGCTCATTGTAATTTCAGCACAAGCCCCGATATATAGATTTTTCTTATCTGATGAATTAAAGGGTACTTTTAATATAAGATTATTAAGGTCTACTATATCTGCAATCCTGCTGCCAATGGAAACATAATCACCTTCATGACAATAAAGTTCTGCAACCATGCCACTTGCATAAGAAGTAACTATTAAATCATTAGCAGCATTAGTACTTTGTCTATATGCCTCATTTGCCTTTTCCAAACTAATACTCACTTGTTCTATTTGGTTTCTTAAATTAATATCATCAAGAGAATATAAAAGCTGACCCTCCTTAACTTCGTCACCTTCAACAAAGTAGCTTTCTATTATTTTAGCATTTAAATTAGAAGTAATTAAATATTCATCATCAAAAACTACTATTCCTGTTTCTTCAACACTTTCATCAATATCACCTATAAAGGGGCTTATTGTATTTCTTTTAGAATTTTTAAAGAAAGTCTTACCACTACAGGCTGTAGTTATAATAACAAGTAGTGTAAGTATAACTATTGGATTTATTATTTTTCTAAAATTTACAAAATTCATTTTACATTCACCTATCCTTAAACTTTATTCAATACTCTTAAGGGCTCCCAACATATCAATTTGCTGCATTTTTTTAGCTAATATTGCATTAATAATTAAAGCAAAACCTACTGTTAAAATGCCAGCCATAAAATATGAAAGTATCTTTATTTTAACTACCATACTAAAGGCACCCATAGAACCCATTAATTCATGTGTTAGCTTTATCCCCAAGGGAATACCTAATAGAACACCTATAAAAGTAAATATTATATTTTCCGTTAATAGTAACTTTTTAATTTCTTTATTATAAAATCCTAATACCATTAAGGTAGCAAGATTTCTTATTTGCTCAAAAAAGCTCATAGTACCAAGATTATAAAGCACTGCCAATGCGAGGACACCCCCAAAAGCAATAAATAGAAAAACAATTATAGAAATAGTAGCAAGTTGGTTTATTATTGCCTCAGTAGTTTCATTTTTGTTTTTATAAAACTCTATAAAATCATAATCAGAAAAGCGTCTCGTTAGGTTTTCTATATTATCTGTCTTAATATATACATTAGTAGGTAGAAAACCTTCACTCAAATCCCTCCAAAAGGATCGGCTAAGATAAACACCCTTAATATCATCACAAATATGGGCAACTTCTATCATGTGTTTCTTATTATTATGGGGCAGTTCAAGGGATACAATATCCCCAATTTTCACACTTAATTCCTCTGCCGTATCATCAGACATTACAAGCCCATTAGTGGGCATATACATAATATCCGGTCCTGACTTATCAATTAATTTTATAGTTAAGATATCTTCCGTAACTGTAACAGTAGTTATATCACTTTTATTAGCGAAAGAAAGCTTGCCACTACTAACCATTTCATATTGGATATCTTGGACATAATCCATCTCCTTAATATGTTTGTATTGAC
>CAZRSG010000025.1:733-5088 GCA_964602705.1 uncultured Oscillospiraceae bacterium | reverse complement strand
CTGTTATATCATATTTAAAAGTAGCCATAAGGTCATACTTATGCAGTTTATTAACAAGCTGGTCAATACGATTATCCAATGAATTTCTCATACCAAATGAAGTAAGTATCAATGTCATACAGCCTGCAACACCGCTTATAAAAATAATAGGTCTTATCTTATTCCTAAATATATTCCTAATAATATATTTTTGTGTAAAGTTTAGCCCCTGCCACAAAAAAGTTACCTTTTCGAATATATTTTCCTTTAAAGCTTTGGGTGGCTTAGGCCTCATACATTCTGCAGGCTTCTCCCCCAATGAATGCTTTGTAACAAAAAATGCCGTTGCTATACAAAAAATATTAGTCAAAATAAAAGCAATAAACAAGGCATTTTTATAAAAGACAATATCATAAGGTGGCATATCAATAAAAGAAAATAAAACTTTAGAAACAGGCTTAGTAAGCATGGAATTTGCAGGGAAGGCACCTAATAAGAAACCAATAACTACTACAATAGCTGCATAGGATAAATAATATAATAAGATAGTCCTATCACTATAACCTAATGCCTTAAGGGTACCTATTTTACTACGTGAATTTTCTATAATCCTACTCATTGTGCTAAACATAATAAGTGCAGCCACCAGGAAGAAGATGGTCGGAAAAACAAGTATAGCAACTTTAAGGGCACCAATTTGATCCAGTAGCATATATGCATTTTCATTATCTTTAAATGATAAAATATAAGTTAATTTTTTACCTAAAATATAGATAAGATCATTTTTAAAATCACTATTAGTATAACTATCATTTAAATTAACGGTTACACAAAACTGATTATACAAATTCTCACCGGTAAAATCAGAAAAGACCTTATCATTAACATAGGCAAAGCCATATTTACTATAATCAGGCACAAGATTATTGGAATTTATATGATGCATGCACTCCGGGCTATTAATTAAGGCACATATCTGTAAACTTATAATCTTATTATATTCCTTAATTAACATCTCATAGGTATCACCAATATTTAAATTATGTTCTATAGCAAACTCCTTACTAACCATCATTTCATGATTAGTCAAAGGAAACCTGCCCTCAGCAATATAAGGAATATTAATATTATAATCATCAGCAATTCCATATACCGTTAAAGTTATATTTTCGTCATTCTTATCCTCAAGATCAATAAGAGTCCTTGCTTGAACCTCAGAAACTGCACTTAAAGCTTCTATCTTATTAAAATCGGTGCGGTTAAAATTAACACCACTTATCCAGTAATCGGCAACATTTTGTTCCTCAAAATATTGGCTTGTTATCCTATTGGCATTATAATAAAGACCACTTAAGGCAACAAAAAGCAAAACAGCAGCAATTGTTATAACTATTACAGACACTAATTGTGAAGCAATATACAATAACTCTCTAAAAAAGTTCTTTTTAAGCATATACTTTTACCACTCCAAATCTTCAATAGGAGTTGGTTTATTATTAAAAGACATTCTCTCAATATTCCCACTCCGCATATGTATTAAAACATCAGCTGTTGGAGATATGGCAGCATTATGGGTAACAACAAGGACAGTCTTTTTGCTTTGCCTGCATATATTAAACAACAATGCCAAAATAGACTTACCAGTATTATAATCAAGTGCCCCTGTTGGCTCATCACAAAGTAAAACATCAGGATTTTTAGCCAAGGCTCTTGCTATAGCAACCCGTTGCTGTTCACCACCTGATAACTGTGATGGAAAATTATTGACCCTATCCTTTAATCCAACTAAATCAAGAGTTTCTTTAGCATCTAAAGGATTACTGCAAATTTGGCTTGCCAGCTCCACATTCTCAAGTGCTGTTAAATTAGGCATTAAATTATAAAACTGAAAAACAAAACCGATACTCTCCCTCCTATAGGCTGTAAGCTGTTTAGAATCAAAGCCGGAAATCTCATTACCGTGAACATTGACATTACCCTTAGTAGGGATATCCATACCACCTAATATATTTAAAAGCGTAGACTTACCTGCACCACTGGCACCAAGTATTATAGAATATTTACCGGATGGAATTTGTAAACTTATATTATTAATAGCCATAATCTTAGTCTCACCCATTATATACTCCCTGGATAAGCCTGAGATATTTATTGCCATTTCCTCCATAAAAAACAACCTCCTAACTAACATATGTCAACTATCCAACACATGTTCATTATAAATTAAAATTGAATATTATGCAATACACAATATATGCTTACTTGTTGAATATACAACACATACAAGAATATTGTTCATTATTTTAAGAAAATACTTTACTGAACAAGTGTTGACTAAGGGTCAAGTGTAAATTATAATATAGTCATAATATGCATAATGGGGTGGAAACATGGAAAAGCCACAAGAAGATAGGCGGATACAAAGAACCAAAAAATTATTTGAAACAACCTTATTAGAAATGTTAAAAACAAAAAGCATAAACCAAATAACAGTAAAAGATTTGGCAGGTGCAATAGACATGAATAGGGGGACATTTTATAATCATTATACAGATATTTATGATTTGTTAGAAACTGTCGAAGATAATTTAATAGACAACTTACGAAAAATTACAAACCAAATTAATTCCAGTGGCATAAAGAAAATAGAAGAAAAACATAAACTTACACAAATTACAAAAGCACTTGAATATATAAAATCAAATGAACAAATATTTAAAATATTATTAAGTGAAAAAGGAAATATTCTATTTTTAGAAAAGATAAAAAAAGTTTTCCGGGAAAAATTTTTATGTGATATGATAATTATGTCATCAGAACACAGCAGCCAGTATTATGAAAGTATTATACTTTTCTTTATATCAGGAGCAATAGGTTTAATTCAAGAATGGCTTGAAACAGAAAGAAAAATTACTCCGGTAGAGCTTGCAATAATAATAGAAAATATAATTGTAAAAGGGATAAGCTCATTAGACATAAAGATACGATAAGAATAAAAGCCCTAAAAGAAAGGTTAAGATAAATGAACTTTATAGATATAATAAATAAAGCCGAAAAAGGTCATAAGGTAAACAAAGAAGAAATTATCCACCTATTAAAAGCACAAGGACAGGATAAAACACATTTAATAGAATTTGCAAATAAAATTAGGAAAGAAGATATGGGGGAAGAAGTAATATTAAGAGGAATTGTAGAATTTTCTAATTATTGCAGGAAAAGCTGTAACTATTGTGGAATAAGAAAACAAAATAAAATAAACCGATACAGAATAAGCATAGATGAAATTATGGAAGCAGTTAATCAAATTAATAAACATAAAATACCTACTGTAGTATTACAATCAGGGGAAGACCCATGGTGGGATTCGGAAAAGATAGTAAAACTTATAAAAATGATAAAAAAGGAAACTAAATTAGAAGTTACACTTAGCATAGGAGAAAGAAGCAAAGAAGAATATAAAAAATTTAAAGAAGCGGGAGCAGACAAATTTCTTTTAAAAATAGAAGCTACAAACGATTTAATTTTCAAAGAAGCACACCCGGATGATACACTAAAAGGAAGAAGGCAATGCTCAAGATGGTTAAAAGAATTGGGATATATAAATGGTTCAGGTTGTATTATCGGTTTACCAAAACAAACAATAGAAGATATAGCGGGAGACATTATCTTTTTTAAAGACATGGAAATGGATATGATAGGAATAGGTCCATTTGTACCGGCAAAAAATACACCCTATGAAAAATATCCACAAGGTGATGTAGAATTAACCATTAAGGCAATAGCTATAACAAGGATAATATGTAGGGGTGCACACCTACCCGCAACAACTGCCTTAGAAACCCTTCATCCTAATGGACAAGTTAAGGCATTAGAAGCAGGTGCAAATGTAATAATGCTAAACTTTACACCTCAAATATACGGTAAACAATATAAAATATATAGCAATAAAGCAAACATAGGCTTAGAAAAAGCTATAGAATCAATAAAAAAGGCAGGAAGGACAGTGAATATATGAAAAAAGGGCAATTAGTAGAATTACTAATTGAAAAAACAAGATTTCCATCAATAGGAATAGGAATAATAGATGGGAAAAATATAGAAGTAAAAAAAGCAATATTAGGAGAAAAATTACTAATAAAAATATCACGAAACAGAACAAATAAAATAGAAGGCAAAATAATTAAAGTATTAGAAGAAAGCCCATACACTAAAAAAGCATTATGCCCGCATGTAGACTTATGTGGTGGTTGCACCCATCAACAAATACCATATGATTTACAATTAAAGTGGAAAGAAAATGAAATAATAAAACTTTTTAAAGATGCAAATATAAAAATTAAAAAATATGAAGGGATTAAAAAAAGCCCTTTAGAATA
>CAZRSG010000025.1:0-723 GCA_964602705.1 uncultured Oscillospiraceae bacterium | reverse complement strand
TAGAATATCAATATAGAAATAAGATGGAATTCACCTTTGGAAACATGGAAAAAGACGGTCCCCTTACATTAGGACTACACCAACCGGGTAAATTCTATAACATTATCCAAACCAACCAATGTAAAATAGTAGATGAAGACTATAATATAATATTAGAAAAGGTTTCATTATACTGTAAAGATAACAAACTAACATTTTACAATAAAATGAATGGGCAAGGATACCTAAGACACTTACTAATAAGAAAATCATTTAATAAAAGTGAAATATTAATAAACATTATAACAAGTACCCAAATAAAACATGACTTTACAGACCTGGTAAAAGAAATAAAAGAGCTTAAATTAAATAATACCATAATAGGATTTTTACATACAAGAAATGACAGTAAATCTGATGCTATAATAAATCAAGGATATGATATCTTATACGGAAGGGATTATATTATAGAAGAAGTATTAGGCTTATTATTTAAAATAACAACCTTCTCCTTTTTCCAAACTAACTCATTAGGAGCGGAGAAACTATATAAAATCGTACAAGAATATATAGGGGACACATCAAATAAAATTATATTCGACCTATATTGTGGGACAGGAACGATTGCACAAATAGTATCATCCAAGGCAAAAAAGGTATATGGTATAGAATTAGTAGAAGAAGCGGTAGAAGCTGCAAAAGAAAATGCCATATTAAATGATATAGAGAATGTGGAATTTATAG
>CAZRSG010000024.1:0-19646 GCA_964602705.1 uncultured Oscillospiraceae bacterium | reverse complement strand
ATATTCTTTTCCCGTGCCTTAGTTGTAACTATATTTCCCCCGGCAACTAATGTTTCTTTATTGGCTAAAGCTATATGCTTACCTGCTTCAATAGCTTTTAATGTAGGTCTTAATCCCACTATTCCTACCACAGAAGTTACAAGCATCTCTATTTGGGGAATTGTACTAACTTCTATTAATCCTTCTATTCCTGTTACTACTTTTGTTGGTGTGTCCTTTATCTTATTTTTTAGTTCTTTTGCACTTTGTTCATCTGCAACTGCTGCTATAAAAGGACGGTATTTTCTTATTTGTTGCTCTAACAAATCTATTTGCTTATTAGCCGATAGTCCCCATACTTTTATGTTTCCCAAATAATCTACTATCTCTAATGTTTGTTTTCCTATTGAACCGGTAGAACCTAATATTGATATATTCTTAACCATATGTTTTATTCAAATACCTTTCCGTTTATAATTTTTTATTGCTTATAGCTTTGCTATTCTTTCTTAATATGTATTTTTTGAAACTTTAGTTTTCAACTTCCACCTATCCTATTATATTAAAATATAAGAAAAAGTAATATACTATAGGGGCTAACAAGATAATACTATCAAATCTATCTAATAAACCTCCATGCCCGGGCATAATATAGCCAAAGTCTTTTATCTTATATTGTCTTTTTATAAGTGATGCTAATAAATCGCCTATTTGAGAAATAATAGAAGCTAACAAAGCTAATAAAAACAAATTTATATAATTTATATTATAATTGCATATCTTTTCAATTAAATAGGCGTATAAGAAGAAACCTAAGCTACAACCTACTATCCCCCCTATTGAACCTTCAATTGTTTTTTTAGGGCTTATATTGGGGCATAATTTTCTTTTACCTATTCCAATACCTACAAAATAGGCAAATGTATCTGTAAGCCAAGCACCTAAAAAAATAAACCAAACTAAGAATTCACCTTTTTCTAATGCCCTGGTTAAGGTAATATGTGATAAGAAGTATGATATATATATTGTAATAAAAAAAACAAGGGCTATATCGGTAATTTTTATATTTTTATTATATATTAGATTTATTATAAATAACACTATTATATATAAAATAATTAAAGGCATAAAGTATTGTTTTTCTATATAGGTTATGCTTAATCCTATTATTAATGTAATTATATTAGATGCTATTATTAAGTATATGTTTTTATTTATATATTCAGTAGCTTTAAAAAATTCGTATAAGGCAGTCATTGATACTATTGTTATTGTTATACTTACATAAATTTCACCCGCTAAAAACATTCCTATTAGTAAAGCTAAGCCTATTATAGCACTTATTATTCTTTTATTGTGCATCATACCCCTCCATATCTCCTGCTACGATTTTGGTAATCATATATTGCTTTTAAAAAATATTTTTCATTAAAATCAGGCCAGTATATATTGGAAAACCAAAATTCTGAATATGCAGATTGCCATAATAAAAAGTTACTTAATCGGTATTCTCCACTTGGTCGTATTATTAAGTCCGGATCCTGTATTCCTGAAGTATACATATATTTTGAAATTAATTCTTCATCTATATCATTAATTTTTATATTTTCATTTATAAGTTCTTCCGTTATTTTCTTCACAGCATGAACGACTTCAAGCCTACCACCATAATTTATAGCAATGTTTAATAGTAAACCGGTATTTTTCTCAGTAAGCTTTTCTGTTTTAATAATTTGCTCTTGAATTTCCTCTGATAGTCCGCCTATATCTCCTATAACTTTGATGACTACATTTTTACCTGCTAATTGTCTTTCGGCATCTTTAAGATATTCTAATAATAACTGCATTAAAGTATTAACTTCCTTTTTTGTCCTCTTCCAATTTTCAGTTGAAAATGCATATACCGTTAATATTTTAATGCCTATTTCATCAGCAAATTCTGTTATTTTTTTTAATGTTTGTGCTCCTGTCCTATGCCCAATACTTACAGGTAGTCCCTGTCTTTTCGCCCATCTTCTGTTCCCATCCATTATAATTGCAATATGTGCCGGTAATAATGTATAGTCTATTTCCATCTTATCATCTTTTTTATTAAACTTATTTTTTAGGATATTACTTATCTTGCCTAACATATGAATTACCCCAATCGTATTTATTGCAGTATTTTAAGCAATCTAAACTAATACCCCTCAATTAGAGGGGTATTAGTTTAAAGTCTCATAAACTTTACTATACTTCTAATATGTCCTTTTCCTTTGCCTCTATAACAAGATCTACTTTACCGACATAATCATCAGTTAATTCTTGGACTTCCTTTTCTACCGTTCTAAGATTATCTTCAGATATTTCAGATTTCTTTTCCATATCCCTATATTGTTCTAAAGTATCACGTCTAATTGATCTAATTGCTATTTTAGCTTCTTCACCCCTGTGGGATACATCCTTAACTAATTTCTTCCTTCTTTCTTCAGTTAATGGTGGAAAGGATAGTCTTATTACCTTACCATCATTGTTTGGAGTAATTCCCAGGTCAGATTTTAATATAGCCTTTTCTATTTCTTTTATAATATTCGTATCCCAAGGTTGTATGACTAATAATCGTGCCTCCGGAACTGAAACATTACCTACTTGAGTTATTGGTGTAGGTACTCCATAATAGTCTAAGGAAATCCTTTCTAATAATGCAGGATTTGCACGACCTGCCCTTATCACTGTAAGATCTTCTTCCAGTACACTTATTGTTTTTTTCATCCTAACTTCACTATCTTTATAAATACTTTTCATCATAATTATCCTCCTTTTACTAATGTTCCAATATGTTCTCCCATAATAACCTTTTTTATATTTTCCGGCTCTGCTAAGCCAAATACCATAATAGGAATATTATTATCCATACATAAAGAAGTTGCAGTGGAATCCATAACCCCCAGTCCCTTATTAAGTATATCAATATATGTAAGTGTATCATATTTACGAGCTTTTGGGTTAATCATTGGATCTGAATCGTATACACCATCAACCTTTTTTGCCAATAATATAATTTCCGCATCAATTTCTGCAGCACGTAAGGCTGCTGTGGTGTCTGTCGAAAAAAACGGGTTTCCTGTACCACATGCAAATATAACTACCCTTTCCTTTTCAAGATGTCTAATTGCCTTTCTTCTTATATATGATTCAGCTATTTGCCTCATTTCTATTGCTGTTTGAACTCTTGTGGGAACATTTTGGGCTTCTAAGGCATCTTGTAAAGCTAATGCATTAATCACTGTTGCAAGCATGCCCATATGATCTGCAGTAGTTCTGTCCATACCTTCACCACTTCTGCCCCTCCAAAAGTTACCACCCCCTACAACTATAGATATCTGGACACCTAATTGTAAACATTCTTTTATCTGTATGGATAATGAATTCAAAATATTAAAATTTATACCATGCCCATCTTCACCTGCTAAGGCTTCGCCACTAACTTTTAAAATTATTCGTTTATACTTTGGCTCCATATATTTTCCTCCATATTAAATATCTTCTACATATTTATTAAAATTCCTGCCTAATTTCTTAAAAAAGGAACACAATAATTGTGTTCCTTTCGATTAACTTATATTTATTATTTTACCATTCCTGCGACTTCATCAGCAAAATCATCTTCTTTTTTTTCTAAACCTTCTCCTTTTTCAAAGCGTATAAACCGTCTAATTTTAATATTTTCACCGATTTTTGAAATCTTTTCATTTAATAAGTCCTGTATCGTTTTATCCGGTTCCTTTATCCAGGCTTGGTCTAATAAGCAAATGTCTTCATAAAATTTATTAATTCTTCCTTCTACCATTTTATCGACTATCTTTTCCGGTTTCCCTTCATTTAATGCCTGGTTTCTTAATATTTCTTTTTCTTTATCTATTATATCTTGTGGAACCTCTTCTTTTGATACATATTTAGGGTTTGCAGCTGCAATTTGCATTGCAATATCTCTTACAAATTCTTGAAATTCATCATTTTTTGCTACAAAATCCGTTTCAGAATTTACTTCCACTAAAACGCCTATCCTTCCGTTACCATGTATATAAGAATCTACTATCCCTTCAGCTGCAAGTCTACCTGCTCTTTTTGCAACGGCTGCTAAACCTTTTTCTCTAAGGTATTCTATCGCTTTGTCAATATTTGCACCTGTTTCTGTTAAGGCTTTTTTACATTCCATCATACCGGCACCAGTTTTTTCTCGTAATTCTTTTACCATTTGTGCAGTTACCATCTTTTGTTTTCGCCTCCTGATTCTTTCTGTTATTTTTTTAAGTTGATATCTTTAGTCTTGGAGCTAAAAATTTATCCAGCCTTCAGTCTTTTTATTTAATAGACTAAAGACTGGATAATATTTGTAATTTGTTATTTTCTTATTAATGCTTTTAAGTATATTTTATTCTTTGTCTTCTTCAGCTTCAGCTTCAGTTTCCATAACTTGTGTTGGTATCTTTTCTGCAACCTTTTCTACGACTTCTTCTGTATTATCTTCTGTTTCTATTTGTTTTTCATCTCCTGCATCCTCATATTGTACCCCTTGTTTGCCTTCAAGAACTGCATCTGCAACTGTTGCTGTTAATAACTTTACTGCCCTTATTGCATCATCATTTCCAGGGATAACATAATCTATTTCATCAGGATCACAATTAGTATCTACAATAGCGACTATAGGTATACCTAATTTTCTTGCTTCTGCAATTGCAATTCGTTCTTTTCTTGGATCTACTACAAAAATTGCTCCCGGAAGTTTATTCATATCTTTTATTCCACCTAAAAACTTCTCTAACCTATCTCTTTCTGCATTTAATTGCATAACTTCTTTTTTAGGTAATAATTCAAATGTTCCTTCTTCTTCCATCTTGTTAAGTTGATGTAACCTATTAATACGATTTCTAATTGTTTTAAAGTTTGTTAACATACCACCTAACCATCTTGCATTTACATAGTACATGTTACATCTTTCAGCTTGCTCTTTTATAGATTCTTGAGCTTGTTTTTTTGTTCCAACAAAAAGAATGTTTTCTCCATTTTCAGAAATTTCCCTTATAAAATAATAGGCTTGCTCTATCTTTTTAACTGTTTTTTGTAGGTCTATAATATATATACCATTTCTTTCAGTAAAAATATATTCTGCCATTTTAGGGTTCCATCTTCTTGTTTGATGACCAAAATGTACTCCTGCTTCTAATAATTGTTTCATTGATATAACTGACATTTCTTTCACCTCCTGGTTTTATACCTCCACTTCAATTAGCTTTTAAAAAACCTTATGGCACCTTTTTAAAAATCATGAAGTGTGTGTATTTTTCTATAGTAGTTTACCATATATTAATGATATATGCAACTAATTTTTTTGGAGTTCTGTAATGCCTAATAATAATTGTACTTCCCCTTGACCTATACTTAATTCTTTTGCTATCTCTTTAACTGTAGACCCCGCCTCAGCAAGTTCTAATGCTTTTAAATAATTAGTGTCCTTAATATGTATATGTTTATTATTTTTGTTTTTTTTCGAATTATTTTGATTTGTATTTATTGTTTTATCTATAACATTATTTATATCTTTTAGCTGTTCTAATAATATATTTCCGGTTTTAATTTTATCATCAATTTCTTGACTTTGTTTTATGGCTGTTTCAACTTTATTATCGTATTTTTTAATTGTTTTTAATAAAATTTCTTTTTTCTCTTCAATATTTGTTGTGATATAGTTTGATATATTATTTAATTCAAAAATCATTTGTTCAGCACTATCTATAATTTGATTAATCTCTTCCTTTTTATTTTCAAAAGCTTCTTTTTCTTTGCTAATTATTAGTATAATCTTTTTTGTAAATATCAAATAACATATAATGTTTATTACAATTAATACTAATATATATAATAATTTTTCCATCTTCTCACCCCGATTTATATCTGTATATCAATAATACTACCTTTTGAGTCTTGGCTAATAGTTTTTTTGGGCTCCTCTTTTTCCTCATCTTCTTTTTTTGTTTCTTTTTGCTTGCCTGAGTTCTTATTTTGTTCTTGCTTTTCTTTTATTACCGTTTTAAATGTCTTTTGTTTTGAAGTAACTGCTTTAACATCTTTTTCAGCTTGTTCTTTTATTCCTAATAAAGAAGTATCTTTATTAGAGGTGTCTTTTTGGTTCTGTTCTTTCATTATTTTAGAAATTTCTGTAGTTTTAGGAACCATAACTTGAAAATCTACTGGTTTTAAGTCCAATTTGATCCCTCCTCAATAGGTTTGTTTCTATTTATAATTGTACAATTTTTATATTTGCAGCATCTCGATATAAGACAGACCGATCTATATTTTCCTTAATATGCATTGAAATCGTCCCCATGGTTACTTTTGTTCCTTGATACATAGTATTTGTTACCTTTATACGGCCTTTTAACTCATTCTGTAACTTTTTTTCTATAAGTTTAAATTCACTTTGTAGTTGTTTTATTTTTTTGGAAAAGTGTAGTTTTGTTTTTAATGACCGTACTTTTATTATCTTTTTTGTTGCATCTAATTTAGATTTTTTCTCTAACTTGGTTAATAATTCTAAAGCCTGGGATGCCTTTTCATAGTTACTTTCAAGTTGAGCTATTTCATCTTTTATCCGTGTATGTTCTGCCCTTAAATTAGGATCCACCCCTACTTCTAAATCCGTAATCGTCGCCATTGGTGAACCTATAGTCTTGGCAGTTATTTCTTGACCGGCTTTAGCCCAGCCCCCTACTATTAAGCCTTTTTTTCCCGATAATTCTAAAATACCACCACATTGAATATGACTATGCATTATAGCTTCACTTTTTATGTTGTTTTTTGCGATTATTGTACTGTTTTCTATATACCTTGCTACAATATTACCCTCAGATTTCAAAGTACCCTTACCAAGTCCCTGCATTCCCCTATATAATATGATATCACCTTCGGCATTAATTGTTGCACCTTCTACTACTCCCATAACTTCTACATTGCCCCCTGCTTCTACAATGAAACCGGTTAAAACATTGCCCCTGATAATAATATTTCCAATAAACTTTATATTACCGGTAGAGTTATCTACATTACCGGGGACTTCATATGTATCATATACATGTACTTTCCTATCTAATAATACTACCTGACCTGATACATTAGCTATTAATTGGCTTCTATCTTCAGATACCTTTACATTTCGGCCTTTTGGTATAGCAACCGGTTTGCCCGGAATGGGCTTAACTTTTTCACCAAGTACATTTGTTCCCGGTTCTCCTTTTGTTGGAGGTATAATTGTAACAAGTATGTCTCCTTCATTGACATTCTCAATTAAATCTAATTCCCTAAAATTAACTGTCCCATCTTCCTTTATCTTAGGAGTTGTGTCTTTAACTATTTTAAAATGATATTCCATTTTCGCATCTTCACCTGCAGTAGGTTCTTTACCATTAGCAATTATAATTTCTTGATCATAAATAGGAACATTTGATATGGTTTTAATAACTTCTTCATCTATTCCAAATGTAACATTTTGCTCATTAATGGTAGCTATAATTTGATTGTATGATAAATCTTTTCCGCCTTCGCCCTCCGGTTTTGTTAATATTATTTTAGCCTGCATTTTGTCGGGTGCAATCCTTATTCTACAAGTCGCATCTTTGTTTTCTACCACTTCTTTTATATTCTCTTCACTCATATGCCTTCCCCCTTACTAAATTACTTAATTAGTTAATAAGTTTCCAATTAAATTATGGTTTCCCTTTATAAAGCCTGTTAAAAATATATGTAAATAGGTCATTTTTAATGTATTATTCATATAATATAGATTTATATTCGCCTAATTTCCCCCGTAATCTTGCAACAGCCTTAGAGTGTATCTGTGATACTCGTGAATCAGATACTTTCATTATTTTACTTATTTCTTTAAGTGTTAAATCTTCAAAATAATAAAGTGTTATAACTAACTTTTCCCTATCAGATAATTGCTCGATTGCTTTTGTTAGTGTCTCCTTTAATTCATTGTTTTCTGTATAGCTTATTGGATTATTGTAAGGGTCATCGTTAAGACTTAATATTTCTTTTTCATAATTTACTTCTAAATATTCGTCTAATGATATTAAATGTGACATATTTATATCATATAGTGTCCTATTATATTCATTAATCTCCATTCCTATTTCTTCTGATACTTCCTTATCTGTTGGTGGACGTCCAAGTTTATATTCCAATTCTGCTTGCTTTTCTTCTATTTCTTTGTTCTTTTGCCTTAAAGTTCTTGGAATCCAGTCTAATTTCCGTAGGTTATCTATAATTGAACCCCTTATCCTAAGGGATGCATATGTTTCAAATTTAACACCCTTGTAAATATCAAATTTTTCAATAGCATCTATTAAGCCAAAAATTCCATAGCCAACTAAATCGTCATATTCTACATTATTGCCTAAGTATATACTTAGTCTACCGGCTATATATTTTACCAAATTTGCATATTCTATTATAAGCTTTTTTTTAATTTCTAAATCTTTTGTTCTATTGTATTCTTCCCATAATTCTTTTTGTTTAGAAACTGTATTCACTTTTATTACACCTTCCTATAATAGAAACAATTGTAATTTACTGTTCTTCTATTTCTTTAAAGTTTGTTTCTTTTGACTTAATAAGTTTATCTTTTTTTTCTATATTGTTTCCTTCTCCATGTTGACTTATCTTTTCTATATTGAAACCCTTTTTTTCTTCAATGTCCTTAATTGCAGCTAAAATTATATTTTTTACTATAGTTCCAATAAAGTAAAATATTATAAGTACCATCGAAAGTACTAAACAAGTTTCTTGAAAGTTTATTGTTTGTAATCTTGTGATTAAAAGTGCTATTAAAGCCATCCCTAACGCCAGTAAATATGGAACTCTTGCTATAAATTCCATTATTTCAACCCCTTCTATAACAATTTTATTCCTTTTCCTGCAGTTTTAATCATTAAGGCTCCTGTTTCAGTGTATAGCTCAATAGTCCTACCATAATTACCACCAGTATCTTCTGCCACTATTTTAATTGACAATTTTTCGATAGTGTCTTTTGCCGCTATTATATTTCTTTGTCCTATTTTCATTATATCAGTTTCATTAAAAAATGAAAACATTTGTGATCCACCAGCTAATTTTGCAATTATATTATTTTTAATTGCACCAGCTTTTATCATTAAATTTAATAACTTTACTATTGCAGTATCAGCAAATTTAGCCTCGTTAGAGTTGTTCCTTACCTCATTACTGTTAGGTAACATTATATGTGCCATACCTCCAATTTGGGTTTTTGAATCAAATAATACAATCCCTACACATGAACCTAAACCTATTGTTGACAGATTTTGAGGATGTTTTGCTATATTTAAATCTGCCATACCCACTATAATCATATTTTCCATTAATTCGCTACTCCTAAAGATTTTAATAATATATTGTAAGATTTTACATCCGGTATCAAAAGAAAATTACCAACTGCCATATATTCTGATTGTTTAAGTTTTGTTTCTATAAATAATATTAAATCTCCCGTTTTACCAAACTCTATTGCAGGTACACTTAATATTGCCCCTGCCATATCTATTGTTAAGGCAGGAGTTGATGTTTTTATATTTAGTCCTGTCATTTTACATAAGGAAGATAGATAAGATCCTGCTAAGATATTTCCTATTTCGCTTAAGGCAGATACCTCCATTTCAGTAAACTCTTGGTTTCCTGATGCCCTTTTATCAAATAAAACATTTAAAAGACTTCGAGCATCTTTCTGTTCAAATATGAACATAATATAACCATTAATATCGCCGGATATAGCTAATAGTATTCCTACTACAATGTTTTCTGCTCCACCTAATATTGTGGTACTTTTTTTAAAGTCTACTATTTGTATATTAGGTACTTCCATACCTATTTTGGTGTTTAAAAGTTTTGATAAGGCTGTAATTGCATTGCCTGATCCAATACTACCAATTTCTTTTAACACATCCAAGTGTATTGTGTTTAGTTCTTTTATTGATTTTATGGTAAACACCCCCTTGTAATTATATTTTTTTCTTACTTATCTTATTGATAGTGATATTAGTTTTTCTATATTGATAAGTGTAACTTCTGTTCCACCCACATTAATTATACCTTCTATATATGTTAAGTCTAATTCTTCATTAAAGTTAGATAGGGGTCGGATTGTGCTATCATCTATGTATATTATATCTTTTATTGTATTTACTGTGCCTGCAAGTGATATGTCATCTACTTTAAAAATGATTAAACGCATATCGTCCGTTTCTTTATAATCCTTAACCTTTAGAATTATATTTAGTTTTATAAGAGGAATTATTTCACCTCTTAAATTTATAACCCCTTTAATATAAATAGAAGCATTAGGAACCCTCGTTATAGGTAAGGGTCTTTCTATTGATATTATCTTATCTATATCCGTAGCATATTTCTGCTTGCCTATGTCAAATATTACTATTTGTTTTAACTTTTTTTTATTATCCATAAACTTATATTACCCCTTTCTTATCAAATAAGAGATTTAACATCTAATATTAATACTACTTGACCATTCCCTAATATGGTAGCCCCGGCAATATTTTTTACCCTTGCAAGGTGTTTGCTTAATGGTTTTATTACTATTTCTTGTTGTCCAATTATTTCGTCTATTTCTAATGCCATATACTTATCAGCTTTCTTTACTACTATTAACCTTTTATTTTTTAAGGATTTATCTTTTGAGGTCTCTTTTATTTTTAAGACATATTTTAAGGCTAAAACCGGGATTACATTATTTCTAAAATTAATCACCTTTTGTCCTTGTAATATACTAATTTCATTGCTACCAAGATTTAATATTTCTATTATAGAACTAATTGGTATGGCATACTTTTCCTCTTCTAATCTTATTAAAAGGACTTGTATAATTGCTAATGTAAGCGGTAGTTTTATTTTAAACCTACTACCCTGATTTAATTTTGTCTTTACTTCTATACTTCCTCCTAAAGATTGTATTTTAGTTTTTACAACATCTAAACCTACCCCTCTGCCAGAAATATCTGTAACTTTGTTTGTAGTTGAAAAGTTAGGTTGAAAAAGGAACTTTATTGCCTCTTCTTCAGATAATGATTCTGCAATTTTATGCATAATCAACCCTTTTTCTATTGCCTTTTCTTTTATCTCTTCAATATTTATCCCTGCTCCATCATCTTGAACTTCTACCACAACCATATCCTTGTCATGATATGCTTTTAGTATTATTGTTCCCTTACCCGGTTTGTTTGAATTTAATCTTTGTTGACGTGCTTCTATCCCATGGTCTATAGAGTTTCTTATAAGATGTATTAGGGGATCACTAATTTCATCTATTACTGTTCTGTCTAATTCTGTTTCAGCACCATATATATTCAAGTCTATATCCTTATTAAGTTCCCTTGAAAAGTCTCGTACCATTCGTGGAAACCTATTAAATACCATTTCTATAGGAACCATCCGGGCTTGCATAACAGCGTCATGTAAATCACTAATAGTCCTTTCCATATTTTCCAATATTCCATTATTAACTGAAGCATCTTTTTTTGATTCGTCAACTTGTAATTGTGTCTTTATTATTATAAGTTCACTAACTAAATTCATTAAAGAGTCTAATTTATCTATACTTACGCGTACAGTTTGCATAACCTTTGATTTATTTAGTTTTTTATCCATAACCGGCTTTTTTGAACTTAATTGCTGTGGATTAAGGTTATTGATATTGTTTGTAGCTACTTGTATATCATTAGCATCCTTTTCCTTATCTAATTCTTTTATTTGTTCTATATTTATTGCCGATACATTACTTATGGACTCCAGTTCTTCTTTTACTTTTTCTTTTGTTTCAGTGCTTATGATAAGAACGGTAAATTCTTGTTCAAATTTTTCATCTTCTATATCTTCAACACTTGGCTGTGATTTTATAACGTCTGATATTTCTTCCAGTTTTTTAAATATAATAAATGCTCGTGCTGCCTTCATAACACAATCCTCAGATAATTGAAATTTAATTTTATAAATATTTAAATTTTTGAGCAAGGCATGCTTAATTATATTTTTATCATATTCGTGCAAAAAAAACTCTTCACCTTTTCCATTTGTTTTATAAAGTCCTTTTTTTTCACTATTACCCTTGTTTGATGAAACATAATCTAAAGCATCTATGGCATTATTACATAATTCGTCTTGACCCTCTTCTCCTGTTTCTATTATTTTATCTATATAGGCTTGCAGGACATCTAAACAGTCAAATAATATATCTACTATATTAGTTGTTACTTCCAATTTTCCTTCCCTAACTTCTTGAAGTACATTTTCCATTTTATGTGTCAATCCTGCTACTTTATTAAAACCTACAGTTCCTGCCATACCTTTTAATGTATGTGCTATCCTAAAAATCTCATCTATAACTTCTTTACTTTGGGGAGATTTTTCTAATTCAATTATATGTTTATTAAGTTCTTGTAAATGTTCTCTTGTTTCATCAATAAATAATCCCAAGTATTGGCCTACGTCCATTGTTTCCTCACTCCCTTTTTGTCAAGTTTCTACCTTGTACCTTTTTGCATTACTTCGACTTGCTTGCAAAATATGAATTTTATAATTATTTCTCTTTTATAATGATTTATATCTTTATATTCTACTCCTATATCATATCTACTGATATCTTTTTCATAAACTTCACACCTATTTACTTGACCTTTTATAAAGAGTTCTTCATTATCAAGATCCATTTGTATTTTTATAATATCATTTTCTTTTAGTGGCTTAGCTGAGATTATCCTTACACCACCACCACTTATATTTTTAGTTACTGCCTTTATATAGGTCTTGTCTCTTTTATCCCTATAGGCTAAGGGAAGTTTTTCAGATTCTGATATCTTTTTATAATAAATAGGCATAATCCAATTAAATCTAAAAAATTCACGTCTTTGTTTCTTTTTTATTTCACTTTTTATTCTTATCTTCATTAGTGCTATCTTCCCACGCCATATTCTTTGGCTAATTTCCCCTTCAAAAGAATAAACACCTTTTTCATTATAAAACATAATGGTTATTTGTGTTGCCAATGATATCGGGATAACAATACCCTCGAATATAGGGACAACTATAAGTATATTTTCTTTATTAAAAATCTCCTCAAGTTGACTTAAATATATTAGGTCATCATTACTATACTTAGAATCTTTTATTTGTAATTGGAGTTTTGTACCTAACTTAATATCTTCTATATTCATTATATCATCTCCATATTTTAGTACTTGTTTATATTATACACTATTAGAGCCTATAAGTTTTCTAAAAAAAATTTTTATTCCTGGTGTTTCTTTTGTATCTTTTGTTTCCTTGTCCATTAATTTACCGGCAATTTGCTTAATTTGTCTTGATGCTATTGTTTTTGGATAATTTAGTATAAATGGCTCTTGTTGTTTTACTGACTTAATAACATTTTCATCATATGAAACATAACCTAAACTTTTTAATTGCATTTGTAAAAATGTTTCCGTAGCAAAACATATCTTATTTATAGTTGCTAATGCCTCTCGTTCACTTTCTACCCTATTAACCAATAATTTTATATCTTTTTTCCCTTCTTTATGCACAATTGTTTTTAATAAGGTATATGCATCTGTTACTGATGTTGGTTCTGGGGTTGTTACTAATATTACTTCATCAGCTGCAATTATAAAATTAGTAACATTTTTTGATATACCTGCACCTGTATCTACCAAAATAATATCTGCAATTTTATCCAATTGGGATATTTTTTTAATCATTGTTTCTAATTCTTTATCCTCCATATTGACCAATTGCTCAATCCCGGAACCTCCTGATATGAATTTAATACCCATAGGTCCTGTATTTACAATATCTAATATATTCATATCTTTATTAATTAAATCTAATAAGGTATATTTAGGTGTTATTCCAAATAATAATTCTATATTTGATAAGCCTAAGTCAGCGTCCAAAATAAGTACCCTGTAGCCTTTCTTCACTAAATCTATAGATAAATTAACTGATATATTAGTTTTCCCAACACCACCTTTACCACTTGTTACTGTTATTACCTTATTAGTACGATATCCCATATCTTCCGGTTTAGTTTGCTGAGCCTTTAAATGATTAATAATTTCTCGTAATTTTTCTGCTTGATCTTTCATAGTTTAATAGTCTCCATTAGCATTTTTGCAACCTTTTCAGTGTCTATTACTTCTATATCATCCGGGACACTTTGACCAGTTGTAATATAAGAAAACCTTTTATTAGTTAATTGGGATATATTTAAAACCATACCCCAACTATTTATCTCATCTATTTTGGTTAGTATAATCTTGTAATTTTTTAAAAATTCGTAACTTTTAATAATCTCTTTGATTACATTGTAGTTGGTAGTTATGCTTATAAGTAGAAAAACCTCATCTGGCTTGCTTATATCTATTGCTTTTTTTAATTCATTAAATTGGTCTTTATTTTTATGACTCCTTCCTGCAGTGTCTATTAGTATTAAATCTTTATCTTGAAATTTCTTTATAGCATCAGGAATTTCTTCCGGTGAATAAACTACATTTACAGGTAAACCTAAAATTTCCGCATATGTCTTTAACTGTTCTACTGCAGCTATTCTATATGTATCAGCGGAAATAATTCCTATATCTTTTTGATGATTAATAGAGTATATCGCAGCTATTTTTGCTAATGTAGTAGTTTTTCCTACCCCTGTGGGTCCTACAAAGGCAATTATTCTTGCCCTTCCTTCTGTTTCGCCTGTTTTTATTGGTTCTGGTTTGCCTAATTGATTTATTATGTATTTTTGTAGTCTACCTGTTATTTCATTGATATTAGTTTCATTAGTAACCCCATCCATAACTTGTGAGATAACATTCTTTACTATATTTACTTCTACATTATTTTCTAATAACCTTCTTGAAAATCCTCGGATAATAGTAGAAGTATATTTGGGTTCTTGATCAATGTTTAAGTTTGTTATATCTTCTTCTTGCATTTTAGAATAGATTTTTCCTAACAAATTCTCTATTTCCTTTGTCTTTTTATCTAATGCTTCCATCTGATTAGTGTATTTTTCCTCTTTATTATCATTATGTGTTTCTTTTATTTTTGTATCTGAATATGTTTGCTCATACTTTGTGGTGGACTTTTTCCCCTTTTTTTTATTTTGAGTTATTGAAGGTTGTTCTTTTTTATCAATAGCAGCTAATATTTCTATTAATGGTTTTGAAAATAAATTTAAAAGTCCTTGTCTTTTTACTTTTCTTGTATTTATAATAATAGCATCCGGTCCTAAATCATTACGTACCTTCAACATAACATCCTGAACGTCTTCTCCTGTGTATCTTTTTATTTGCATTAAGTCTATACCCCCTTGTAAAATAATCTATGTTTTATATATCCCTATTTCATTATACACTCACTAAACCTATTGATTGAATTTGTACCCTTGGATCAATTTCATTGTATGATAATACTGTTAAATCAGGGACTGTTTGTTCGGTTAATCTCTTAAGATAAATTCTAACTATAGGAGCTGTGAGCAATATGGGTTGTTCGCCTATAGATACTGCTTTCTGTACTTGCTTATATATTTCACTTACGAGTTTTTGGGATAGTTCCGGATCTAAGGCAAGGTATGTACCACTTTCCGTTTGTTGTATTGAGTCCATAATAGTTTGTTCTATTTGTGGGTCAATGGTTATTACATTTGTTTGTCCATTTTGTATATATTTACTCGATATTGCCCTGGCAATGCCCTGTCTTACATATTCTGTTAATACATCCGGATCACGTGTTATATTAATATAGTCAGCTAATGTTTCCAGTATACTTACTAAATCTCTTACTGATATCCCCTCTTTTAGTAAATTTGAAAGCACCTTTTGTATTTCACCTATAGTCATTTGTTTTGGAATTAATTCTTCGACCAATGCCGGATGTTCCTTATTAACATTGTCAACTAATGTTTGAACATCTTGTCTGCTTATTAGCTCATGTATATGTCTTTTTATAATTTCAGTTAAATGGGTCGCAATAATTGATGGTAAATCTACAACTGTATATCCTATAACTTCTGCATTTTCCCTTTGACTTTCTGTAATCCATATTGCAGGCAAGCCAAAGGCAGGTTCTAATGTTTGAATTCCTTCAATTTCTTTTTCTACTGTTCCCGGATTCATTGCCATATAATGATCAAACATAAGTTCACCGTTTGCTATCTGAACCCCTTTTATTTTTATAATGTATTCATTAGGATTTAACTGGATATTATCCCTTAATCTAATTACCGGTACTACTATTCCTAATTCAAGAGCAATTTGTCTTCGGATCATAACAACCCTATCCAATAAATCTCCGCCCTGATTTACATCTGCAAAAGGTATAATTCCATAACCAAATTCTAATTCAATTGGGTCTACATGCAATAGCGACACAACATTTTCAGGCCTCCTAATTTCTTCAACTTCTGATTCTTGTATAGTGATTTCTTCATGAATTTCACTTTTTTGTATTAAGTTCTTTTTATAAATTCCTGATATAATTAGTGTAATTGAAAGTATTGCAAAAGGTATAAATGGTAAGCCCGGTATAAGTGCCATCAAGGCACTAACCCCACCTGTTAATATCATTACTAAAGGGTTTTGAAATATTTGTTTTAATAAGTCATCACTAAGGTTTGAATCTGAAGCAGCTCTTGTTACAATTATTCCTGTTGCGGTAGATATTAATAGTGCCGGTATTTGACTTACTAAGCCATCACCAATTGTTAAATTTGTATATATATTAAGTAATTCTTGCCATTGCCCTTCTTGCCGCATATTTCCTAATATAAAGCCACCTATAACATTTATAAACATTATTATTATTCCAGCAATTGCATCTCCTTTAACAAATTTGCTTGCTCCATCCATAGCTCCATAAAAGTCTGCTTCTCTTTGAATTTTTGTTCTTCTTTCTATTGCTTCTTGTTCAGTTATTAAACCTGAACTCAAATCGGCATCAATTGCCATTTGTTTTCCTGGCATAGCATCTAATGTAAATCTTGCTGCTACCTCTGAAACCCTTTCTGAACCCTTTGTAATAACTAAAAATTGTACTATTGTTATTATTAAAAACACTATAAATCCTACTATTACATTCCCTTGTATAACAAAATCTGCAAATGCTTTAACCACATTTCCCGGATTACCTGTTGAAAGTATTAGCTTTGTCGATGATATATTTAAAGCTAATCTATATAGTGTAGTTACCAATAACAATGATGGAAATATCGAAAGTTCTAATGATTCTTTGGTATATACAGTATTTAATAATATAACTATTGATAATGATATATTTATTGCTAAAAGTATATCTAATATGAATGGTGGCACCGGTATAATTATAATGAGTATAATTAATATTATAATTAAAGCAACTGATATATTAGTAATTTTCATAAATTCTCATCCTTTAGTAAATGTATTTTATAAACTATATACGAATGCCAAAACTTCTGCTACCGCTTGAAATAGTTCGGCTGGAATTTCTTGTCCTATATCTGTTGTTTCGTATAAACTTCTTGCTAATGGTTTGTTTTCAACTAATTCGATTTTATTTTCTTTTGCTATTTCCTTAATTCTTTCGGCAATATAATTCTGTCCTTTTGCTAATACAATTGGTGCATCAGTTAATTCTGCATCATATTTAATGGCTATAGCTAAATGTGTAGGATTAGTTATTATAACATCTGCCTTAGGAACATCTGTCATCATTCTCCTTAAGGACATTTCCCTTTGCTTTTGTTTAATCTTTGACTTAATTTGCATGTTCCCTTCCATTTGTTTATATTCTTCTTTTATTTCATGTTTTGACATACGTAAATTTTTTTCATATTGTCTCCATTGAAATATATAATCTACAAGACCTAAAAATATAAGTATTAATCCTATCTTTAAAGCAATATTTATAGAAATTTCCCATATATATAAGCCAACTTGAGAAACCTCCATATCAATCAAATTTATTACACTATTTATTTCTTCTTTTATATATTTGTAAGCTAAATAAGCTACAAGAATAATCTTAGCAATTGACTTTATTAGTTCCATGCCTGCATTTGCCGAAAATAATCTTTTAAAACCTTCTAATGGGTTTATTCTACTTAATTTTGGCTTTAGTGTTTTAGTTGTAAATAAAAATCCAATTTGTGCATAACTGGCTACTAAGCCACCAATTAAGGCTGCACCTGCTATTGGTGCCATTATCTTCAATCCCAAAAACATGGTTTCACTTATTAAGATAATAAAATTAGGTTTTTGCATTAAATCTTCTTTGTTAATATAGTATGTAAAAATCTTTTTCATAAAATCTGTAATGTTTTTATACATATAACTACCTGTGAGTTTTAAAATGAAAAAAGTTATAATTAATAATAGTGCTGTTTTTATTTCTCTACTTTGTAAGACTTGCCCTTCTTTTCGTGCATCTTCTTTACGTTTAGGGGTAGCCTTTTCTGTTTTATCTTCTCCCTGTGCAAATAATTGTATGTTTATTTTACTTAGTTTATCATTCATTTCAATATCATACCTTTTATTATTGTTTCTATATTGCCGTACATACTATTCATTATAATATCCATAATAATTGAGAATGCCGGGGTGATTAATATTAATACTACTAAGCCTATAATTATCTTAATAGGAAGTCCTAAAACAAAAATATTTATTTGAGGTACAGTTCTTGCTAATATTCCTAATGCTATATTTGTAATAAAGATTACAAATATTACAGGTCCTGCAATTTTAAATCCTATTGTAAACATATCAGCAAACATTCTAATAAAATCGTTAGATATTGTTTCAATTATAATCCCACTACCTATTGGTAAGATATTATAGCTGTAAAATACAGCTGATACTATCATGTGGTGTCCATTTAGTGTTAAAAATAACAACATGGCTATAGTGTTATAAAAGTTTGCGATAACAGGAATTTGTATATTACTTTGTGGATCAATTACATTTACCATTCCAAATCCCATTTCCATATCTATAATTTGACCCGCTATATATAGCATAGAAAACGTCATATATGTAATAAATCCCAATATCAAACCAATTATAAATTCATTAAATACAATTATTACATATTCTATTGTGTGCAAGGGTTCATTTAAAATGGTAGTATCAACTGTTGGTAATATAATTATTGATATAAATACGGCAAAACATATTTTAAATATATTGGGTGTGTTTTTTCTACCAAATACCGGCGATATAATAAATACTGATGTAACTCGTATTAATATCAATATAAATGCACCGGCAAAGTTTATTATGCTTTCAAGATTTATATCCATCTCTTCAGCCCTTATCTTATATAATTATTTAAGTTTAGAAAAAGTTCTTGTGTGAATTCAACTATAACTGATATCATCCATGGTCCAAAGATAAGTAATGAGCCAAGCACAATTATAATTTTAGGTATAAATGATAAGGTTTGCTCCTGTATTTGTGTCGTTGCTTGAAAGATACTAACAGCCAAGCCGACTAATAAACCCAAACCCAACATTGGTCCTGATAAGAGTAAGACTGTCATAAGTGCTTTTCTTGCTAAATCCATAATTAAACCTT
>CAZRSG010000023.1:9565-20799 GCA_964602705.1 uncultured Oscillospiraceae bacterium | reverse complement strand
GTTTGTACAAGTGGCGTTTTTTGCGGAGGCTTTATCATATTAATGGTAAAGACAATAGAAAAATATACATAAAAAATAAGACCAACATAGGAAAATTCAAGATGATTATTTGCAACGTCAAAAAGTGCATTCGTGACTAAAACACCGGCTAAACTTAAAAAACAAAGTATTATAAACTCCACTTTTTAAATCCTAGAAAAGTAGATAAGCTTCCTAATAAAGCAAGAAAGGCCCAACCGGCTATAGTAAAATGCCATCCAAATTGTTCAGATATCTTTGCTATTAAATAAGTTGAAATAGCACTTCCTACATATGTAAAAAAGTTAAGTATACCTGACATACTTGAGACCTTACCATACCTTTCAAAGAGAGTCGGAACCATAACAACCAACATTAAGTTTACACCATGCATACTTCCGGTAATAAGGGCGGATAATATTATTGATATAAAAACATTTAATGAAAAGACAAATGACATGATAGTAGCTGCTATTAAACTAATAAAAAACATAATGATAGCAGTCTTAATTTCATTTTTAATCACCTTACTAAAAATACGGGCTGAAAATATAGTTCCTAAGATGCTGAAAATAGGGAGGAGGACTACAGAAAAAATAGATACAACAGATTTTAAATTGTAGACTTCCGACAAGTATGAAGGCATCCATGTAGTTACACCGTCTCTTAGAATACCTTGTAGAATTACAGCAAATAGGATATATAATAAGCCTGCTGAAAAAAATAGCTTCTTTAGCGATAAGACCGGTGGGTTATTTTCATGTTTATTTGATATTCCATTTTCATTTTTAGTAGCATTTAAGTTATTATTATTTGCATTTTCTATGTTTATCTCATTAATATGCCTATCTATCTTATAGAAACCTACCAACCAAATAAATGAAACTATAAAGCCAATTAGTGCAGAACTTACGAATACCAATTTCCATCCGGAAATGACTATAAGAACCGGAGAGAACAAATATATTGATATAGTAGCTGCTGAACTTGCTATAGAAACATTTACGATTGTTTTTTGTAAGGCTTCACTTTCAAAATACTGTGACATAATTCTTAATAATGGTGGCCACATCATTGCTTGGGAAAAACCATTCAAAAACCAGATAGGCACCATATATTGTATATTTGGTAACAAAGGCATTAAAAGATTAAAAATAGAAGAAGTTATTAATCCCCAAAAAATTAGCCACTTAGGCTGAAACTTCTCCGCCGCAAAACCACTAATTAATTGACCTATGGCATAAGAAAAAAAAGCTGCAGTTGTAATTAAAGAAGCATCAGATTTAAGAAAACCTTCTGTTTTTACTATTTCTGAAATAATAGCTGTGTAATTAATTCGTGTGATATAACTTGTAAAATAAATAATAAAACATAATGAAGCAAGTATATTTATATGTTTTTTATCAGTAATTTTCTTTATCATATAAGGCTTTTTCCTTCCCAATCATCACAAAGCTGAATGCCCATAAATTTAGCAATTGTAGGGGCGATATCAATAATATTAACATCTTCAATATTATTTTTAAGATTAAAAGGACCATTAAAAATTAATGGTATTGTCATGTCTTCAGGCATTTCTGTACCATGTAATTGTTCATGCCCACCATGGTCAGCAGTTACAACTATAGAATAATCATTAGAAAGTTTATTATAGACTTCCTCTATGCATTCCCAGGCATTATATACGGTTTCTATATATTCATCAGTCATCCAACCAATTTTATGACCTATTCCATCTGTTTCGCCCAAATATAAAAATGAAAAGTCGGGAGAATAGGATTTGGAAAACTTAATTAAATTATCTGTTAAAATTTTATCTGTACCCTCATATATCATTCTAACAAAACAACTATATACTAAGGAGCCGGGGCGGGAAATATCACGCAATTGTTCCCAATTATAAAAACTTGCACATTTCTTATCCGCTTTTTTAAGTTGTTCAAAAAGTCCATTTATAGGGCGTACTTGTGGTACATATGTGTTTGTAAGTATGCCATGGCGTTGTGGTCTTGCACTATGAAATAAGGACATGTGACAAGGCAGAGTTACAGAAGGCATTACAGTTTGTGCATTTAAGATGTAAGAACTTTTTTCGATTAATTTGTTAACAAAAGGATGTTTACATTCATCTATACTATCAGGTCGCATACCATCAACTAATATTAAAATTACTTTCTTATCATTGAGCATTTTAAAACCCCCCATTTTTATAATATTAACCTATTGGATATGTATAAATATTAATTCATCATATTACTTTTAATTTGAAACAAAACTAAATAATAAATTTATTTTGTACAATTAAGCAAATTATAACACAGGATATATGAAAGTCAATAATTAATAAGCTTTTTATAATTAAGTAACCATTTGCCTAATTAATACATATTATATTATTGTAATACAAGTAAAGGGAGGGTTGTAAATGTCTGATATAAATGTAGGTGGAGGATGTGGAGGATTAGGCCTTGGTAATAATTGTTGGATGTGGGTTATTATCATAATTGTTATTTTATTTTGCTGCAGTGGCTTTGGGTTTTTCTAAAACCCATAAAGATATAAATATAAAGGGTTAAACATACTATATTATTAAGAGTCTATGAAAACTTCAAAGACTCTTAATTTTAATTAAATTTAAATTTAGACTTAATATTATTTATATACACTTACACAGATTTATAATAAATAATATTAAAGTCTTTTAAGTTGATGATTTCATTAGTGCTTAAGTGTGTTTATTTTCTATCTAATAGCCTAAGTTGTTCTTAATATAATTAATTATTTTGTTCTTATAATAATATTACAAGCTATAGGTTAAAGTTCTTGCTGAATTTTTCAATAAAGTATTTGTTTTTTTATGAAATATATGTATAATGTATGAGTAAGATAAAATTTTAAGTATTGAAAGGAGAAAAAAAGATGTTAAACACAAAGAAAACACTAAGCATAATTATTTCTTTTATTATGATTGTAGTGTTTATTTCTGGATGTACTGTAAAACAAGAAACAAATGAGGATGAAATTAAGATTGGTATCAACTATGAATTATCAGGAGAGGTTGCAACTTATGGACAAAGTTCAGTTGATGGTATTGAACTTGCACTTGAGGAAATTAATGCAGCCGGTGGTGTTTTGGGTAAAAAGATAGTTTGGGATAAGGTAGATAATAAATCAGAACCTGCAGAAGCAACTAATGTTGCAACACGCCTTATAACTCAAAATAAAGTAGTTGCAATTCTTGGACCTGCTACATCAGGTAATGTAAAGGCAGCTTCCCCAGTATCTATGCAGAACAAAGTTCCACTTTTATCAGGTTCATCAACTGATGATGATGTTACTGTTGATGCTAATGGTGTAAAAGAATACATATTTAGGCTATGTTACACTGATTCTTTCCAAGGGACAGCAATGGCAAATTATGCTACAAAATCAATGGAAGCAAAAAAAGCAGCTATTTTAATAGATAATGCAAGTGATTATAGTAAGGGACTTGCTAAAAACTTTAAAGAAACATTTATTAAAAATGAGGGTCAAATTGTAGCTGAGGAAGCTTATGTTGCCGGTGAAAAAGACTTTAAAGCGATTCTTACAAAAATTAAAACAAAAGATTTTGATATAATTTATTTACCGGGTTATTATGAAGATGTAGGTTTAATTATTAAACAAGCAAGAGAATTAGACATTGATCAACCGGTTCTTGGTGCAGATGGTTATGATTCTCCAAAGTTAACAGAAATTGCAGGCGAAGAAGCATTAAATAATGTTTTCTTTTCAAATCACTACTCTTCCCAAGATACAGCTCCTATAGTTGTAGATTTTAGGAAAGCATTCAAAGAAAAGTATAATAAAGAAGCTGATGGTTTCAATGCCTTAGGTTATGATATTGCTAAACTTTTAGTAGATGCAATAGAAAGGGCAGATTCAGAAGAATCTGAAAAGATTAAAGATGCTCTTAAAGCAACTGAGGATTTTGAAGCAGTAACAGGTACATTAACAATAGATGAAAATCATAACCCAATTAAAGCTATTACTGTTATAGAATTAGTTGATGGAGAACATACTTTTAATGAAAAAATTGAACCTTAATATTAATATAGTATAAGAAAAGAAAATTGTTTATTTGTCTATAGTTAATCTATAACAAAAGACCTACCTTTTAATATTTATGGGTCTGATAATTTAAAACAGAATAACAGAAAAAACATTGGACTTTTAGGAAAGTTGACTATATAATAAATGAGAGGTTATCCTCTCATTTATTATTTTTGCAATAAAGGATGTGAGTTATTTGGAACAATTTTTGCAACAGTTAATTAATGGAGTTTCTCTTGGCAGCATATATGCCTTAATAGCTTTGGGCTATACTATGGTTTATGGAATTATAAAATTAATTAATTTTGCACATGGTGAAATATATATGTTAGGTGCCTATATTGGTTTTGCATCTATAACCTTTTTAAATTTGGGATTTATTCCGGCTTTAATTATTGCAATGTTATCTTGTGCTATAATCGGGATTTTAATAGAAAAGATAGCTTATAAACCCTTACGTAACGCTACAAGAATTGCCGCACTTATTACAGCTATAGGTGTTTCTTTATTTATACAATATGGTACAATGTTTTTTGTTAGGCCGGAAGTTAGAACATTTCCAAAAGCAATCAAAGAAAGAAAAATTTTAATAAGCAAAAATGTATTTTTGAATAATACCCAGCTATATATAGTTATTGTTACCATATTATTAATGCTCCTTTTACAATATATAGTTCATAAGACAAAGGTTGGTAAGGCAATGCGTGCTGTTTCCACTGATAAGGATGCCGCACAATTGATGGGCATAAATGTAAATGGTATAATATCTGTAACATTTGCAATAGGGTCAGCCTTAGCTGGGGCTGCAGGAGTACTTGTTGGTATTTATTATAATTCTATTGATCCGTTAATGGGTGTTATTCCCGGACTTAAAGCTTTTGTGGCTGCTGTATTTGGTGGTATTGGTGTTATTCCGGGTGCTATGGTAGGTGGTTTTAGCATGGGTATAATAGAAACTTTTGTGAGTGGTTACGGCAGTTCGCTTTATAAAGACGCAGTTGCGTTTGCTATTTTGATAATTATACTTCTTATTAAACCTTCCGGTTTATTTGGTAAAAATCAACGTGAGAAAGTGTAGGTGATAAAATAGATGAAATCATTATTTAAAGTAAAAAATATAATTTATTTTATTAGTCTAATATTACTATACAGTATTGTTCAAATTTTAATTGCATTTAATATTATTAACCAATATTATCAGATTAATCTTTTTACCATATGTATTAATATAATTCTTGCAGTAAGTTTAAACCTTATAGTTGGATACACCGGACTATTATCATTAGGTCATGCAGGTTTTATGGCTATCGGGGCATATACATCAGCAATTATTACCTTATCAATCCCAAGTCCTTATGCATTTGTTTTGGGGATACTTATAGGTGCTATTATATCTGCTTTTGTAGGATTTCTTATTGGTATACCTACATTAAGGTTGAGGGGTGACTATCTCGCAATAGCAACACTTGGCTTAGGTGAGATTATAAGAATTTTATTTCTTAATTTAGAATTTACCGGGGGTGCAAGTGGACTTAATGGTATACCCAGGTATGTGAATTGGACATGGTTATTTATACTTACTGCCGGAACAATAATAATAATTAATAATTTTATTAAATCCTCGTATGGCAGGGCATGTATTTCAATTAGAGAAGATGAGATTGCCTCGGACTCTATGGGTGTTAATACTACAGCCTACAAAATATTGGCTTTTAGCATAGGTGCATTTTTTGCAGGAATTGCCGGTGCCCTATATGCAAATTGTTTTTATTTTATTAAACCCGATATTTTTAAGTTTCAAAAATCTATTGATATTTTAGTTATTGTTGTCTTTGGTGGTTTAGGAAGTATGACAGGTTCAATTGTTGCCGCTATAGTACTTGCATTAATATCTGCATATTTACAAACCTTTCCTGAGTTAAGGATGGTTATATATTCTGTAATACTTATTATTATCATGATATATAGACCACAGGGCTTAATGGGAACAAAAGAATTTAGTATAGATAATTTATTTAAGAGAAAAGCAAGTAAAATAAAAGAGAGGTGATAATGGATGCCACTTCTTAAAGTGAAAAATGTAACAAAGTCATTTGGTGGTTTAACTGCAGTTTCAAATGCAAATATTATAATAAATTCGGGAGAATTAGTTGGGCTTATAGGTCCAAATGGTGCCGGTAAGACAACCTTGTTCAATTTACTAACCGGTATTTATCCTATTACATCAGGAAATATAGAATTAAAGTATGATGGTAATAAGAAGCAATTAAACAAATTAAAGCCGCATAATATTTCCAAATCCGGTCTTGCAAGAACATTTCAAAATATACGTTTGTTTAAAGATTTGACTGTTCTTGATAATGTTCGTATCGCTATTCATCAAAATGTTAAATATGGTGTCTTATCAAGTTTTTTTAGATTACCGTCTTTTTATAAGGAAGAAGAATCTATACAAAATAGTGCTATTGATTTATTGAAAATATTTAATCTGGCAGAGAAAAAAGATGAATTGGCAAAAAACCTTCCTTATGGTGAACAAAGACGCTTGGAAATTGCACGTGCATTAGCTACAAGGCCTAAATTACTTCTTTTAGATGAACCGGCAGCTGGTATGAACCCATATGAAACAGCGGAACTTACTAAGCTTATAGAATGGATACGAAAGGAATTTGATATTACAATATTATTAATTGAACATGATATGTCTCTTGTTATGAAAATTTGTGAACGTATATATGTATTAGATTATGGTACTATCATTGCATCAGGGACTCCTGAAGAAGTTAAAGCTGACAAGAGAGTTATAAAAGCCTATTTAGGGGAGGATATGTTAGATGCTTGAAGTTAAAAATATAGATGTATATTATGGTGTCATCCATGCACTTAAAAATGTATCTTTAAAAATCAATGAGGGTGAGATTGTATCTCTAATAGGTGCTAATGGTGCGGGTAAGACTACTATCTTAAGAACAATATCAGGCCTATTAAGGCCTACTAAAGGTGCAATATCATTTAAAAACCAAGAAATAAATAAAGTAAGCCCACAAAGTATAGTACAAAAAGGTATATCTCATGTTCCGGAAGGTAGGAGGATTTTTCCGGATATGACTGTTTTAGAAAATTTAGAATTAGGTGCATATTTAAGGAAAGATAAAAATGATATAAGAAAAGAAATTAATAAGGTTTATAATCGTTTTCCCATATTAAAAGATAGAAAGAGGCAATCAGCCGGAACTTTAAGTGGTGGGGAACAGCAAATGTTAGCAATAGGTAGGGCACTAATGCTGAAACCTAAACTATTACTTATGGATGAGCCTTCAATGGGCTTAGCACCACTTCTTGTCAAAGAGATTTTTTCAATTATAAAAGATATTAACAAAACAGGTACTACCATACTTTTAGTGGAACAAAATGCTAAGATGGCACTATCAATAGCTAATAGAGCTTATGTATTAGAAACAGGTAAAGTAACTCTTGAAGGAGATGCCAAAGAAATTTCACAAAGTGAGCAAGTACAAAAAGCATATTTAGGAGGTTAAGATAATTATGTATGTAAGCAACAGAATGACATCAAACCCTTATACTATATCACCTGAAGCGACTATTGCAGAGGCATTGGAACTAATGAGAGACAATAATATAAGGAGGCTTCCGGTAATAAAGTCAGGTAAGTTGGTAGGTATTGTAACTGAAAGGGCATTATTAGAGGTTTCCCCATCTAAAGCAACGACATTGAGCGTATTTGAGATTAACTACCTTTTATCAAAAGCCACAGTTAAATCTGTTATGACAAAGCAAGTAATTACTGTTGCACCTGATACACTTTTAGAGGAAGCCGCATTAATTATGAGAGAAAATCATTTTAGCTCTTTGCCCGTAATTCAAGATAATAAACTGGTGGGAATAATAACAGAAACAGATATTTTTGAATCTTTTATTGAACTTATGGGATTTAGAGAATATGGAACCAGGCTTTCTGTTAAAATTAACGATAATAAACCCGGTGTTTTAGCAGATGTTTCTGATATAATAGCTGGATTTGGAATTAATATTACAAACTTTGGTGTCTTTAGAGACGAGATGATTATTAGAATTAACACATTAAATATTGAACCGGTAATCAAAAAGCTGGAGGAGAATGGTTATAAGATTATATCAGTGTTAAAAAATAGCAAGTAGAAATCGAATAAAAATATTTATATAGGATATTATAAAATAATAAAGGATAAGAATTATATAGTTAATTCTTATCCTTTATTATTTTATATGGAAGGAGAGGGAATTTTGAAGAAAAATAAAAATCTCACACCGGAGCAAAAACAATATCAAGAATTTTCACAAGCAAGAGAACCAAAACGCCCTATTTTTATAAATTGTATTAAGGCCTTCTTAGTAGGTGGGACAATTTGTATTATAGGACAAGTTTTACAGCTTATTTTTGTAAAATATTTTAATTTTACAAATGAATCTGCAGGAAGTCCAACATCAGCAGTATTAATTATTATGTCAGCTTTAATTACGGGTCTTGGTTTTTATGATGTAATTGCCCAATGGGCAGGAGCAGGTACGGCAGTACCGGTAACGGGTTTTGCTAACACCATGACATCTGCTGCTATTGAGCATAAAAGTGAAGGTTATGTTTTAGGTGTAGGTGGAAATATGTTTAAGATAGCAGGACCGGTTATTGTTTATGGTGTATTTTCAGCTTTTATAATTTCAATTATAAGGGCTATTATTAATATCTTAGTAGGAGTGGTTTAATTGCTTATAGGGAAACAAACATGGGAATTTGAATCAAAACCTGTTATTATTTCATCCTCAGCCGTTGGTGGACCCTTTGAATTTAATAGTCCATTAGCAAAGGACTTTGACTATTTTTTTGAAGATATCTGGATGGGACAAAAAAGTTTTGAACAGGCAGAAAGAAAACTTTTAGAAAAGGCATGTGATATTGTAATTCAAAAAGGGCAAAAAAATAAAGAGGATATACAGTTATTTATTAGCGGTGACCTTATGAACCAAATCATACCAAGTAGTTTTGCTGCAAGAACTTTAGAAAGTCCGTATTTGGGGATATTTGGTGCATGTTCAAGTTCAGCGGAGGGTATGGCTCTGGCATCTCTTATAGTAAATAATAAATATGCAGATTATGTAATAGCGGCAACTTCAAGTCATAATGCAGCAGCAGAAAAACAATTTCGATATCCAACTGAATATGGTGCACAAAAGCCACCAACAGCACAGTGGACTACTACAGGAGCTGGGGCAGTATTGATTGCACAGGAAGGTGAAGGGCCTAAAGTTACAAATGCAACAATTGGAAAAGTAATTGATATGGGTGTATCCGATCCTTTTAATATGGGAGTAGCTATGGCTCCGGCAGCAATTGATACAATCCATGCCCATTTTACGGATTTAAATAGAAATCCAAGATATTATGATTTAATAATAACAGGTGATTTAGGAAAAACAGGACATAAGGTTGCAAAAGATTTATTAAAAAAGAATGGTTTTGATATGCCGGAAGAAATCTTTATAGATTGTGGTGCAATAATATATAAGGAAGAACAATCTGCTCTTTCCGGGGCAAGTGGTTGTGCTTGTGCAGCTGTAACAACATATGGGCATCTTTTTAATAGAATGAGAAATGGGGAAATAAATAAAATATTATTAATAGCAACGGGTGCCTTATTATCACCAATATCTTATCAACAAAAAGAAAGTATACCATCTATAGCACATGCAGTATCTATTGAAATGTAGGATTTTTATAAAAAGGAGGGATATAAGAATGCAACAATTTATATGGGCTTTTATAATAGGGGGCTTAATATGTGTGATTGGGCAAATTTTATTAGATGTATTTAAATTTACCCCTGCACATATGACAAGTACATTAGTTGTAACAGGTGCTATATTGGGAGGATTGGGCTTATATGAACCTTTAATAAAGTTTGCAGGGGCAGGGGCTACAGTGCCTATAAGTAGCTTTGGTAACTCTTTAGTGAAAGGGGCACTTGCAGAAATGGAATCACATGGTATAATAGGTGTTCTTACAGGAATTTTTGAAGTTACAAGTGCCGGTATATCAGCTGCAATTATATTTGCTTTTATGGCTTCTCTTATATTTAAACCAAAAGGATAAAAAAACATAAGTATCACCCTCAAGTCCATAAGTAAAAGTTTTTCTTGAATATTAGCCTAATGTTTAATATAATAAATTATAGATAAATTAGGTTAAAAATGGGTTTAAGGGAGGATAGTAAAATATGAAATGCCCTTTTTGTAATTATAAAGAAAGCAAAGTTATTGATTCAAGACCAACAGAAGAAGGAATTTCTATTCGTAGACGTAGGGAATGTATAAGTTGTAATAGACGATTTACAACTTATGAAAAGGTTGAAAATATACCAATAATGGTAGTGAAAAAAGATAAAAGTCGGCAAGCATTCGATAGGGAAAAATTAATGGATGGATTAATGCGTGCTAGTGTTAAGCGGCCAATTTCTTTAAGTAAACTTGAAGAAATTATTGATGATATAGAGTTTACTATATTAAATTCTTTAGAAAGAGAAATTACATCAAAAAAGATAGGCGAGCTTGTAATGGAGAAGTTAAGAAAATTGGATGAAGTAGCCTATGTAAGATTTGCATCAGTATATAAGCAATTTAGAGATATAGATACATTTTTAAAAGAACTTAAAAGTTTATTAAAATAATAAAATGCATATCAACTTATTATTATTATTATTTCAATATTTATTAGAAAAGCAATTAAAATCTATTTAAAGGGTAAATTCCTTTACTAATAAACTTGAATGGTATATAATGTAATCAAGTTAAGACTTAATTAATATGATATTTTTAATAATATTATTAAAAGACTAACAAAAGATTGGTAATTGGGGGGCATAAAATGTCAGAAAAGAGGAAGTTATCAGAAAAACAAAAGGCGATTGATGCTGCTATTAACCAAATAGAAAGACAATTTGGTAAGGGAGCAGTAATGCGTTTGGGTGAAGAAACGCATGCACAAATGGGTTCTATACCAACCGGTGCCTTAGGTCTTGATGTGGCATTAGGAATTGGAGGAATACCAAGAGGAAGAATAGTTGAAATATTTG
>CAZRSG010000023.1:0-9555 GCA_964602705.1 uncultured Oscillospiraceae bacterium | reverse complement strand
GGACCTGAATCATCCGGAAAAACTACAGTGGCATTACATGCAATAGCAGAAGCACAAAAGGCAGGTGGCGAAGCAGCTTTTATAGATGCTGAGCATGCACTTGATCCTAATTATGCACAAAAATTAGGTGTGGATACACAAAATCTTATTATTGCACAACCGGATACAGGGGAACAAGCATTAGAAATAGCTGAGGCTTTAGTTAGGAGTGGTGCTATTGATATTGTAGTAGTAGATTCAGTTGCAGCCTTAGTTCCTAAGGCAGAAATTGACGGTGAAATGGGTGATTCCCATATTGGTTTACAGGCAAGACTAATGTCACAAGCACTTAGAAAATTAGCTGGTGTAATTAACAAATCAAATACAACTACAATATTTATTAACCAATTACGAGAAAAAGTTGGTGTAATGTTTGGCAACCCGGAAACTACACCGGGAGGACGTGCCTTAAAATTTTATTCATCTGTAAGAATTGATATTCGAAGGATAGAAACATTAAAACAAGGTACTGATATGATTGGTAACAGAACAAGGGCTCGAATAGTTAAAAATAAAATAGCTCCGCCCTTTAAAGAAGCAGAATTTGATATAATGTATGGTGAAGGGATTTCAAATGAAGGTAATATATTAGATATTGGTTCTGACTTAGATATAATTGATAAAAGTGGTGCTTGGTATTCTTATGGAGAGAAACGGCTCGGACAAGGAAGAGAAAATGCTAAACAATGGCTTAAGGACAATCCAAATGAATCTTTAATAATCGAAAATAAAATAAGAGAGCATTATAATTTGCCTCAATTAAAAGGGTTGGAAGTTAAAAATGAAGAAGTTGAAGTGGCAGGAGATAAAGAAAAAGATAAAAAAGATAATAAAGATATATAAATAATTAAAATTGTATAAGTTTCTAAATATTAACCGCTTAAGATTATTAACTATTTGAAGGTCTAAGGTTTATAAACCTTCAAATAGTTTTTTCTTTATAGAATAAAGTAAAAAAGACCATAAACTATTGACATATGAACACCTAATCATATATAATACAACAGAAAAAGATAAACAAAAATTATTTGAATGTTTTAAAAAGGAATGACTTATATGAAAATGCCCATACTTAATTTAATTAATATTAATAAATATTATGGCGATGCCCATATTTTAAAAAATGTATCATTTAATATAATGGACGGAGAATTTTTAACTATTTTAGGACCTTCAGGTTGTGGTAAGACAACCTTAATAAGATGTATTGCAGGTTTGGAGGAAATAAATTCCGGAGATATTTTATTAAAAGCTACTTCGATAAAAAACCTGGCACCTAATAAAAGAAATGTTAATACTGTTTTTCAAAACTTTGCCTTATTTCCACATTTAAATGTTTACGATAATATTGCATATGGTCCCAGAATTAAAAAAACTATAAATGAAAAAGACTTAAGAGAAAAAGTAAATGAAATGTTAGTATTAGTACAAATGCAAGGTTATGAAAAAAGAATGGTTAATCAAATATCCGGAGGTCAAAAGCAAAGGATTGCCTTAGCCAGAGCCTTAATAAATGAACCTGATATTTTATTATTAGATGAACCTTTGGGGGCTTTAGACTTGAAACTAAGAAAACATATGCAAAGGGAACTTGCCCACCTGCAAAAACAAACACAAACAACCTTTGTATATATTACCCATGATCAGGAAGAAGCTTTAAATATGTCTGATCGTATAGCTGTTATGGACAATGGTATTATTCATCAAATTGGAAAACCTAAGGAAATATATAATAATCCCAAAAATACCTTTGTTGCAACATTTATTGGTGATAGAAATATGGCAAAAGTTAAAATTCTGGACAAGGATAAAGAATATTATAAAATACAAATGGGAAACAATATTATAAAGATTAGATGTTCTACCAAGGCTAATTGCTCAGAAGGTCCCGGAAAAACTGTAGTATTGGCAATTCATATGGATAAAATGAAAATTTCATGTCAGGAAACTCCAAATTCCTTAGTGGGTGAAATTTTATCAGTTCATTATGCTGGTTCTCGAATAAGAACTGAACTAAATGTTGATGGTAGAAAATTTATAGTAATAGAATATCAAAATGATGATTGTGATTATAATATTGGGGATAGGGTATATATTACATGGGAAGATAGTGGAGCAATCTTGCTTCCGCTTAATGGTAAAATAGATTGAGATGATAATATAAGGATGAAGAAAATGATAGCTAAAAGACAGACTTTAATAAATAATATAATTGCTATACCTATAATAGTATGGATAGCCTTGTTAGTAGGAATTCCCCTTATTTTTGTTCTTATATTGAGTTTTTTATCTAAGGATAATTTGGGTAATATAATCTTTACTTTTACATTGGACAATTATAAAACTATGTTTTCACCAATATACCTAAAAGTATTTTTAAATTCATTTATATTGGCAACATTTACAGGTTTAATAACATTGATAATAGGATATCCCATAGCTTATATTACAGCTAATTTACAAGCCAAAAGTCGTTCATTAGCTATAGGTTTAATTATGTTACCATTTTGGTTATCAAGCTTACTTAGAACTTATGGATGGATTATCTTATTAGGTAATTCAGGTATTATAAATAATGCTTTAATTTCACTTAATATTATAAAAAAACCTATACCTATGATGTATAAATTTACTACAACTTTAATAGGTACCTCATATATGTTAATACCATTTATGATTATTGCTATATATAATTCAGTAGATAAGCTTGACCGTACATTGCTTGAAGCATCATATGATTTAGGAGCTAATAAGTGGAGAACATTTATAAATATAACTATTCCCCTTACTATACCCGGGGTAGCGGGTGGCTTTACTTTAGTTTTTATACCGGCTCTGGGTTTATTTTTTATATCAGATTTATTAGGTGGTGGTAAAACTATATTTTTAGGAAATTTAATTAATACCCAAATTACAAAAGGTAGAAATAAACCGCTTGCAGCAGCATTTTCTATAGCCATGATTAGTTTGGTTTTAATAATATTATATATTTATAATATTATTACAAAAGATAGCGAGGAGGGACTATTTGGATGCCTATAAAACAGAAGAGCTTTAGAAAAATTTATTTATTATTATTCTTTATATTGCTATACCTTCCTGTACTTAGTGTTGTTTTATATTCATTCAATAATAGTTCATCAACTGCAAAATGGACTGGATTTACATTAGCTTGGTATAAAGAATTATTTAATGATGGAGTAATTGGTGAGTCATTTAGGATAAGCATACAAGTAGCACTTTTAACAGCTATCGTTTCTGCAATATTTGGCACAGCTGCAGCTATTATATCTTTAATTGTGACAAAGAAAATGGATAAGACCATAAGAGGCTTAATGATACTACCATTATTAGTCCCTGAAGTTGCTCTGGGAATTTCATTACTTATATTTTTTACATCATTTAAACTCCCATTTGGCAGACTTAAGTTTTATCACATTCTTTATTTTGTGTGCCATATATTTACATAATGGTACAGTTAAGACTAAAAGAAATTGATAAATCCATTATAGAGGCTGCAAGGGATTTAGGGGCTAATAAATGGCAAGTAATTAAAACCATAATAATACCCTTGGTTACTTCCTCAATAATTACAGCTTCACTACTTGCTATAGCTATGTCATTAGATGATGTTATAATTTCAACCTATATGTCGGGGGCAAGAGCGACCACACTGCCGGTTCATATCTTTTCTATGATGCGTGTAGGAGTAACCCCAAAAGTAAATGCTTTATGTACACTAATATTAGTAGGAACGTTTTTTATAGTTGGCTTTAGCCAATTTGTAAATAAAAAAACAAATCAAAAAAGGAGGCAATTTAGTTGATAGTTAAAAATATAAAAAAATTTATAGGAATAATCTTGGTTTTAATTTTAGGTGTTTCGTTAGTTGCTTGTAATAAAGGCGATAAGGTAGGTCAAATTAACCTTATGACATGGGGTGGGGATTTTATACCACGTGAAATAATTAATGAATTTGAAAAAGAAACCGGTATTAAGGTTAATTATAAAGAAGTTACATCAAATGAAGATATGCAATCATTACTTGAAGCTAACCCTAATCAGTATGATTTAGCAGTTGTAACAGATTATATGGTTGATATATTAAGGCAAAATGAGTATCTTGAAAAACTTGAAAAGGAACAATTACCCAACTTCTCTAATATAAACCCGGTGTATCAATCTAACTATTATGATATAACTGATGAATTCTCATTACCTTATACGGTATCAACCTCATTTTTATTGGTTAATCCGGAAGAAGTTGAAAATTTAGGTGCAAAACCAATTACTGCTTATAATGATTTATGGCAAGTTGAGTTAAAAGATAATATAGTATTAATAGATTGGTCTGTAGAAATAATGGGCTTAGTTTTGAAATCATTAGGTTATGAATATAATGAAACTAATCCTGAAAAGCTTGCAGAGGCTAAAGAAAAATTATTTGCCTTAAGAAATAATATAATGAGGTTTGAAACCAATACACCTGAGGATTCCTTAATAAATAGGGAAGCCGTTGCAGGCTTTATGTATTCAAACCAGGCTGTAAAAGCCCAAGAAACTGATGAAAAGTTAGAGCCGGTTTTCCCAACCGAGGGAATGCCCATATATATAGACTGTTTTGTTATGTCTAAGCAAGCCCCTAATAAACAAGCAGCATATAAATTTTTAAATTATATACTGGAAGCTCAAGTAAGTGCAAAAATAGCGGAGAAAACAAAATTTACAAGTCCAAACAAGGCAGCCGAAGAGTATTTATCAGATGACTTTAAAAATAATATTATGTTAAATATGCCTGATGAAATAGTAGAAAACACAAGTTTTTATATAAATGTTGAAGAAGTTTTAGATGAATATGAACATATTTATGCAGAATTTAAAATGCAATAAAAAGACAATAAAAATATCCTATAAAAAAATAAATTTGTAAAAGCAAATATCCCTCCGAATGGAATTGAACTTCATTTGGAGGGACCTATAATTTAGCACTGTTAGGAGGAAAAGTGTGGAAACTGATAAAGTAAAAAAAATTCTAATAATAGGTGGAGTAGCAGGTGGTGCATCAGCAGCAGCAAGGATACGTAGAATAGATGAAAAATGTAAAATAATAATGTTTGAACGTGGACCCCATGTATCATTTTCTAACTGTAGTCTACCATTTTATTTAAGCAATACAATTAAAAGAAAAGAAAAATTGATACTTTTAGAACCCGACGATTTTTATCATAGGTATAGAATAGATGCAAGGGTTAATAATGAAGTAATTGAAATAGACAAAACTAATAAACAAGTCAAAGTAAAAGATTTAGTAACAGAAAAAACATATATGGAAACTTACGATAAATTAATTCTTTCCCCAGGTGCTAACCCTATTGTTCCAAATTTTGAAGGAATAGAATTAATTAATTTATTTACCATTCGAAATGTAAACGATATAGTTATTTTAAAAGAATTTATAGAAAATAATAAATCTAAAGAAATTACAGTTATAGGCGGAGGCTTCATAGGTATTGAAACAGCAGAAAACTTGTGTTTAGCCGGTTATAAAGTAACAATTATAGAATCAATGCCACAAATAATGAGAACCTTTGATTATGATATGGTTCAAATTTTACACAAGGAAATAATAGACAAGGGTATAAGGTTAATCGTAGGAGATAAAGTTGAGAAGTTCCAAAAAGATACTTTAATTTTAGAATCAGGTAAATCTATCCATGCTGATGCTGTAATAATGGCAATAGGGGTATCACCGGAAATAAACTTAGCAAAAGAAGCCGGGCTTAAGATTGGGGAAACTGGTGGTATAGCAGTAAATCATAACTTTAATACATCTGACAAGGATATATATGCCGTCGGAGATGCAATAGAGGTATACCATAGTCTCTTACAAGAAAATTGTAGGCTTCCTTTAGCCGGACCCGCACAAAAACAGGCAAGGGCAGTAGCCGGTCATATATATGGCGAACCTGTTTATAATTCAGGTGTAATAGGCTCATCAATAATAAAGGTCTTTGATTACAATGCCGCATCAACAGGCCTAACAGAAGGTATGATTAAATCTGCAAAAAGGAAAATAAATTATACATCAATAGTGCTAATTCCTAACGATAAAGTAAAAATAATGCCGGAAAGCAACCCTATCCACTTCAAGTTAATATTTGAACTACCTACAGGAAGAATTTTAGGGGCGCAAGCCATAGGAAAAGGTAATGTAGATAAAAGAGTAGATGTGGTAGCAGCCCTTATTAAACTTAATGCTACATTAGAAGATTTAAAAGATTTAGACTTATGTTATGCACCATCATTTGGGACAGCAAGAGATGTAGTTAATCTTGCAGGCTTAGTAGGTCTAAATATTTTATATAATCGCTATAAGCAAGTCCATGTAAATCAGATAAGAGAATTAGTAAATAAGGAATCAATAATAATTGATGTTAGGGAAAAATATGAATATGAAGCAGGTCATATTATAAATTCAATTAATATACCTTTAGAAGAATTAAGAGACAGAATAAATGAAATTCCAAAAGATAAGCCTGTTTATATAAATTGTCGCTCAGGTCAGAGAAGTTATCTTGCTATAATGATACTACAAAATTTAGCTTATGATAATGTATATAATGTTGCAGGCGGTTTCTTAGGTTTATCATTCTACGAATATTTTAATGATAAAACAAGTAAAAACCCATCAATATTAACACAATATATTTTTAAATAAACAAGAAATAATATAGATGAAGTTTCAATATAAACAAATAGTAAATGAAAAACAGTAATTATTTTAAAATGTTTGATTTATAATTGACAAGAAGGTCGAATTTTGTTAGTATTATTTTATAAAAGTTATAGTTTAATAAGAACTTATTATTTCATTATAACTTAAAATACATATAAAAATATTGGATAAAGGAAAGGGGTAAAAGTTTATCATGGAAAAGCTTTTTAAATTAAAGGAACATAAAACAGATTTAAAAACTGAAATTATGGCAGGTATTACTACATTTATGACCATGGCATATATCCTAATAGTTAACCCGGATATTTTATCTGCAACGGGAATGGATAAGGGTGCAGTATTTACTGCAACTGCAATATCGGCAGCTATAGCAACTTTTGCAATGGCCTTTATGGCAAACTATCCGGTAGCCTTGGCTTCAGGTATGGGTTTAAATGCATATTTTGCATTTGTTGTAGCACAAAAGTACTCTTGGCAAATAGCATTAACGGCTATACTAATTGAAGGTTTTATTTTTATACTACTAACACTATTTAAATTCAGGGAGCAACTTGTAAATAAAATGCCGGAAAACCTAAAATATTCTGTAACAGTCGGTATCGGTTTATTTATTGCATTTATAGGTTTTCAAAATGCAGGCATTGTAGTTGGTGATGAAGCTACCTTGGTTGCATTGGCAAGTCTTAAAAGTATTACTGTTATCCTATCATTAGTGGGTTTATTATTCACCATATATTTAGTACATAAAAAGGTAAAAGGTGCATTATTAATAGGGATCTTATCAACATACATCTTAGGAATTATCTGTCAATTAACCGGTCTATATGTCGTAGACCCTGATAGTGGAATGTTTAATTTAATTCCGTCTTGGCAAATAATATCATTACCACCATCATTAAAACCTATATTTATGAAGTTTGATATTAGTGGTTCTTTAAAGCTTGGTTTCGAATTTATAGTTATAGTGTTTTCATTCTTATTTGTTGACTTATTTGATACAGTAGGAACTTTAATCGGTGTTGCTAACAAGGCAGACTTATTAGATAAAGATGGCAACCTACCAAAGGCAAAAGAAGCCTTAATGGCTGATGCTATTGGTACAGTTGCAGGGGCATGTCTTGGTACATCCACAGTAACAAGCTATGTTGAAAGTGCATCAGGGGTAGCAGAAGGCGGACGAACAGGCTTAACAGCCCTATCAACAGGAGTAATGTTTTTAATTGCATTAATATTTTCGCCTATCCTTACTATTATCCCATCATTTGCAACTGCTCCTATCCTTATAATAGTTGGTTTATTTATGATGACAGCTATTACAAAAATAGACTTTACTGATTATACCGAAGCCTTACCTGCATTTCTTGCTATAATTATGATGCCTATAGCATATAGTATTGCAGATGGTATAATGTTTGGAATACTTTCTTGGTTTATATTAAAACTTGTAACAGGAAAAGCAAAAAAAATACCTGTTGCAGTATATATATTAGCCATATTGTTTATATTAAAAATATTATTATAATAAAAAATCGAACATATATTACAATTAAAAATAAAGGGGCGGCATTCGTGCCTGCCCCTTTAATAATGCCATTATACAATGAAGGTAGGTAAAAAAATGAAAACAGTAAAAAATCCCAAGGTAGCAGTAATTATGGGAAGTGATTCAGACTTTAATATTGTAAAAGAAACAATAATACTTTTAAAAAAATTTAATGTAGAAGTAGATATTAATATAATATCGGCACATCGTAGCCCGGAAAAAGCTGCACAATATGCAAAAGAGGCTGAATCAAATGAAATAGATGTAATTATTGCGGCAGCAGGTAAGGCGGCACATTTAGCAGGTGTTATGGCTGCATTCACTATTCTGCCGGTTATTGGTTTACCAATTAAATCTTCTATGATGGATGGTTTAGACTCATTGTTATCAATTGTACAAATGCCTAAAGGCATACCTGTTGCAACAGTTGCAATAAATGGAGCAGAAAATGCTGCAATATTAGCAGTGCAAATATTATCAATTGCCTATAGTGATTTAAAAGAGAAACTTATAAAATTTAAAAAAGAGATGGCTGAAGAAGTTGAGCAAAAGAATAAGGCACTTAAAGGAATGGTAGAAAAGTAGTAGAACTGTAGTAGCCATTTATAAAGGTAAAAGATATAATAAGGGAGACGACTCTGTCTGCCCGTTAGGGAATAGAACACTATGATTAATTATTATTAAATTATCGCTACAAATAAGATAATTATAAAAGGAGTCTTGTAAATAATGAAAAGTAATACAAGTACTGTATGGGAAGAAGATAAGTTACGGGAAGAATGTGGTGTTTTCGGGATTTACGATAAAGATGGGTTTGATTGTGCCAGATTGACTTATTACGGACTATATGCACTACAACATCGTGGACAAGACAGTTGCGGCATAGCAGTAAATGATGATGGTACTATTATTCATCATAAAGATACCGGTTTAGTATCAGAAGTATTTAATGATCTTGTATTAGACCATTTAAAAGGACAAATAGCTGTTGGTCATGTAAGGTATTCAACTAATAAAGATAATTTTCGGGAGAATGTTCAACCTCTCGTTACTAAATATATAAAAGGCTCACTAACAGTTGCATTTAACGGTAATTTAATAAATGCCAAGGAATTACGAAGTGAATTGGAAAGTAAAGGTGCAATCTTTCAAACTACTAATGATGCAGAAATAATAGCCTATCTAATTGCCCATCAAAGGATTAAAACCGCATCAGTAGAAGAAGCAGTAAAAAATG
>CAZRSG010000022.1:15946-20973 GCA_964602705.1 uncultured Oscillospiraceae bacterium | reverse complement strand
GTATTTATATTAATAGTCCGGGTGGATCTGTATCTTCAGGGTTTGCTATTTATGATACTATTCAATATATAAAGCCTGATGTATCAACTATATGTGTTGGTATGGCTGCAAGTATGGGTGCATTTTTATTGGCATCCGGTAGTAAAGGGAAAAGAATAGCTTTACCAAATAGTGAAATCATGATTCACCAACCTTTAGGTGGAACCAGAGGTCAAGCTTCTGATATTAAAATTCATGCTGACCATATATTAAAGATTAAAGATAAATTAAATCGTATTCTTAGTGAAAAAACAGGTCAGCCTTTAAAGACAATAGAAAGGGATACAGATAGGGACTTTTTTATGTCAGCTGAAGATGCAAAAAAATATGGGATTATCGATCAAATAATGATAAAAAAATAGGTGTAATGTTAAATAAGAAGAGGTGTGGATATGTCAAGATATGAAGAAAAGAAGCAATTAAAATGTTCTTTTTGTGGCAAGGTTCAAGAACAAGTAAGAAGATTAGTAGCAGGACCCGGTGTATATATTTGCAATGAATGTATAGACCTATGTTCCGAAATAATAGGAGAAGAATTTGATGATTTAAGCATTGATATAAAAACGGATGACATTCCAAAGCCTACGGAAATAAAAGCGATTTTAGATCAATATGTAATAGGGCAGGAACAAGCAAAAAGGATTCTTGCAGTTTCAGTATATAACCACTATAAAAGAATAAATATAGAACAAGTACCGGGAGATGTAGAGCTTCAAAAGAGTAACATTGTTATGCTGGGACCTACCGGATCAGGAAAGACACTTTTAGCACAGACATTAGCACGAATTTTAAATGTGCCCTTTGCCATAGCAGATGCTACTTCATTGACAGAAGCAGGTTATGTCGGAGAAGATGTTGAAAACATAATCTTAAAGCTTATACAGGCTGCAGATTATGATATTGAAAAAGCCGAAAAGGGCATAATATATATAGACGAAATAGATAAGATAGCAAGGAAATCCGATAATCCTTCTATAACCAGGGATGTAAGTGGTGAAGGTGTCCAACAAGCACTACTTAAAATATTAGAAGGCACGGTTGCTTCTGTACCACCACAAGGAGGTAGAAAACACCCCCATCAAGAATTTTTACAAATTGATACCACAAATATATTATTTATATGCGGAGGTGCATTTGACGGTATTGATAAAATTATTCAAAATAGGATAGGGAAAAAGACTATGGGTTTTGGGGCTAAAATAGAAAGTAATGTTGAAAAGAATATGAGTGAGACATTAGAACATATTTTACCACAAGATTTATTAAGATATGGATTAATACCTGAATTTATAGGTAGAATACCTGTAGTTGTAACATTAAAATCTCTTGATGAAGATGCCTTGGTAAGAATATTAACAGAGCCCAAAAATGCATTAGTAAAACAATATCAAAAACTTTTTGAGATAGATGATGTTATGCTCGAATTTGAAGAGGCAGCATTGAAGGAAGTAGCAAAAAAAGCAATAAAAAGAGATACAGGTGCAAGAGGACTGAGGGCTATTTTAGAAGATGTCATGACTGACGTAATGTTTGACATTCCATCTTCAACTAATATAGAAAAATGTATAATCAATAAAAATAATATTACTAAGGACACTAAACCTGATTTAGTAATTAATGAAAATAAAAAACCATTAAAAAAGAATCCAATGAAGAAGGTAAAGGTTAGAAAAGATTCTGTTTCATAAATAATAATTAAAAGCAAAAGGGAATATAACTTCCTTATGTTTACAGTATAAACTTATTTATATGATTAATAATAAAAAGCAAAGACTTAAATAAAAAAAAGAATCTTTGCTTTTTTCTTATTTATATAAATACATAAGGAGGCTATATTAATGTTTAGTAATGCAATTATATTAATACAATTTATATTTTCAATAATTATAGGTATATATTTTTTAAATCTATTAAAATCCCAACAAGGAAATAAAAGTGCAATTGAAAAAGAATCACGAAAAGAAATAGAAAAACTAAGAAAACTTAGGGCAATAAAATTAACGGAACCCTTGTCTGAGAAAACAAGGCCATCTAAACTTGAAGAAGTTATAGGTCAAGAGAAAGGATTAAGGGCATTAAAGGCAGCTTTATGCAGTCCTAATCCCCAACATGTAATTATCTATGGTATGCCCGGTATTGGGAAGACTGCTGCAGCAAGGGTAGTGCTTGAAGAAGCTAAAAAGATTCCTATTTCACCATTTACAGAAAGTGCAAAATTTATAGAAATAGATGCGACAACTTTACGGTTTGATGAACGTTCTATAGCTGACCCCTTAATAGGTTCAGTACATGACCCTATATATCAGGGTGCCGGTGCATATGGCCAGGCGGGGATACCACAACCTAAATATGGTGCGGTAACTAAGGCTCATGGTGGAGTCTTGTTTATAGATGAAATAGGAGAATTGCATCCAATACAATTGAATAAGCTATTAAAAGTCTTGGAAGATAGAAAGGTATTTTTGGAAAGTTCCTATTATAGTTCTGAGGATACTAATATACCACGCCATATACATGAGGTTTTTGAAAAAGGATTGCCGGCAGACTTTCGCTTAATAGGTGCAACTACAAGAACACCGGAAGAATTACCACCGGCATTAAGATCACGGTGTTTGGAAATATTTTTTAAGCCTTTGTCTATAAATGAAATAGCAAAGATATCTATAAATGCATGTAAAAAGACAGATTTTATAATGGATGAGGGATTAGAAAGCTTAATAGCTAAATATGCCAATAATGGTAGAGAGGCAGTAAATATTATTCAAATTGCATGTGGTATTGCCTTAATAGAAAATAGAAAGCAAATTAAAAGGGAAGATATAGAATGGGTTATTGAATTTGGACGATACAATCCACGAATTGAAAAAAAGGTTTTAGATGAGAAACAGGTAGGATGTATTAATGGCTTAGCTGTTTCAGGAAAAAGTCAGGGGATGATAATTGATATTGAAGTATCAGCTGTTAAAAATCTCAAAAGTGAAGGTAAAATAATTGTTACAGGGATAATAGAGGAAGAGGAAATGGATAATAAGGGACAAAAATTTAAAAGAAGAAGTAGTGCAAGGGCTTCAATAGAAAATATGCTAACTGTTATAAAGAACTTTTTACAAGTAAATATATCTAATTATAATATTCATATTAATTTCCCGGGAGGTATACCAATAGATGGACCATCAGCAGGAGTAGCAATAATGACAGCAGTTTATTCTGCAATTATGAATATACCCTTAGATGGAACACTTGCTATGACCGGAGAAATATCTATAAAGGGAAAGGTTAAGCCGGTTGGGGGCGTAGTAGCTAAAGTGGAAGCTGCAAAAGAGGCAGGGATAAAAAAAGTCTTAATACCAAAAGATAATTGGCAGGAATTATTCGAAAGTATGGATATAGAGGTAGTAGGAATAGAAGATGTAGATCAACTAATGAAGATTGTATTTGATAAAAGTAATAGAAAAGAAATAGTATCTAATTTTCAACCTGATACTAAGCTTAATATTTTAACAGCATCAAGAATAAATTAAAATTAATAAAATATAGTTATAAGTATAAATAAAATTTAAAATAAATAAAACATTTAAAACAATTATATTAGTTTGTTTTAAATGTTTTATTTATATAAAATCATTTATTAAAGAAGGAATTTAAAAAACCTTGTAGAAGATATATTATATTATATTATATTTAAAAAATTATTAAGGATTGTAGGAAGGTTATTAAGGGCAATCCTATAAAAGAGGTGTTTAAAATATTTCATGAAGAGACCATAAAATCAGATAGGATATTTGAAGGAAATATTATTAGCTTAAGGGTGGATACCGTTAAGCTTCCTAATGGAAATATTTCTACAAGAGAAATTATTGAACATCCGGGAGGAGTTGGAATTATTCCAATTACTGCTGATAGAGAAGTGATAATGGTAAAACAGTTTAGAAAGGCTGTTGAAGGGATAAGTCTTGAAATTCCTGCAGGAAAATTAGAATATGGAGAGGACCCCTATGAGTGTGGAGCCAGGGAGCTTGAAGAAGAAACAGGTTATATTGCAAATAAAATTCAATTATTAGGGAAATTTTATTCTACCCCCGGATTTACTAATGAAATGCTACATGTTTATATGGCAACTGAACTGATTAAAGGCAATTTTAAACCGGATACGGATGAATTAATAGAACCCTTAATTATTCCGCTTGATAAGCTTGTAAGGATGGTTATGGACGGGAAGATTAACGATGCTAAGACTATAATAGCAATCCTAAAGGTGGATAAAATATTGTAATTGTTAAGAAATATGCAAGTTGATATTAGTTTGCACTATATTAATAGTATGTTTAATTAATTTTTAATCTACTTAATTTATATTATTTGGATAAGATTTTTCTTAATACATATAATAAAAATGTTATCAAATTATATTTTAAAATTAATAAATTAAGGAGATTAATATATGAGAAATGAACCTAAACCGGATGATAGAAGGGATAATGTTGATAGGATACAGTTTAATATTGATAACACTATAAAAAATTATCAACAAACTAAGGAGCAAATAGAAATAACAGATGATAAAAAATCTAAAGAAGATTTAATAGAGAAAAATAAAAGAAGATTAGAGTCATTATCAAATATGAAAGAGGAAATAAAAGATGAGGCAATAGCAAAAGAAAAAGGTTACAAATAAAATATACAGTTATTCTTTTACTATTGTTAAAGAAAAGGATAGGCTATAGGTGAAAACACTTACAGCCTATCTTTTTCTTTGAAAAATTATAATTATGTGGTTAAATATAACTCTTGATAAAAGTATTATGTAACGTTATAATGAATATCATGTAAAAAAATATTTAGACAAGTCTTAATGTTCAAATCATATATATTAGTATTGAAGGGTGGTCAAGATGGCTGGAGATAAAAAGATGATTAAGAAACAAGTTCTGCCACTTCTTCCATTAAGAGATTTAACTTTGTTTCCTAATATGGCAATACATTTTGAT
>CAZRSG010000022.1:0-15936 GCA_964602705.1 uncultured Oscillospiraceae bacterium | reverse complement strand
TTTGATGTTGGTAGGGAAAAGTCAGTTAAAGCATTGGAAGAGGCACTAAATAATGATAAATTAATTTTTTTTAGCACACAAAAAGATGCTATGATCGATGAACCTACCGGGGATGAGATATATTCAATTGGTACCATATCTAAGGTAAAGCAATTATTGAAATTACCCGGTAATTTAGTAAGAGTATTAGTAGAGGGTATTAGCAGGGCTAAAGTTACTAAGGTTATACAAACTGAACCATTTATTATGTGTGAGATAATGGAAAAGAAACTTATTGAAAAGGAATACGATAAGTTAGAAACTGAAGCATTAATAAGGGCTTCACATACAGTTTTTGAAGAGTACTTTAAACTCGATAATAAGTTGTCACCTGATTCAGTAATATCTATAATGACAATTGATGAACCAGGAAAACTTGCAGATGCTATTGCATCAAATGTTTCATTAAGGCAGAAGGATAATCAATCTTTGCTTAATGAATTTGACGGTTTTAAAAGGTTAAAAAAGTTAATAGCTATACTTAACAAAGAAGTAGAAGTTTTAAAGGTTGAAGAAAAGATAACAAAAAGAGTAAGAAAACAAATGGATAAAAACCAAAAAGAACATTTTCTAAGAGAAAAGTTAAAGGCTATTGAAAAAGAATTAGGTTATAAGGATGGTGTTACTGCCGAAGTTGAGGAGTATAGAAATAAAATTGATAAAATAGACTTTTCCAATGAAGTTATAACAAAACTATATAAAGAGGTTGATAGGCTTGTCAAAATCCATCCGGCTTCACCTGAAGGCTCGACTATTAGAAATTATTTGGATTGGGTTTTAGACCTTCCATGGGAAGATTATACTAAAGAAAACCTTAATTTAAATCATGCTGAAGAGGTTTTGGATAATGACCATTATGGATTGGAAAAGGTAAAAGAAAGGATAATTGAATATTTAGCAGTTAAATATATGTCTAAAAGTTTACAAGGTCCGATAATATGTTTAGTTGGTCCTCCGGGGGTTGGCAAAACGTCAATAGCTAAGTCTATAGCAAAGGCTGTAAATAGGAAGTATATAAGGATGTCTTTAGGTGGTGTAAAAGATGAGGCTGAAATAAGGGGACATAGGAGAACATATGTTGGTTCTATGCCCGGTAGAATTATAAGTGCCATAAAAGAGGCAGGTTCCTCTAATCCCTTAATTCTTTTGGATGAAATTGATAAAATGTCTAGTGACTATAGGGGTGATCCGACATCAGCTATGTTAGAAGTTTTAGATAGTGAACAAAACCATTCTTTTAGAGATCATTATTTAGAGATACCCTATAATCTCTCACAAGTATTATTTTTAACTACAGCTAACAATTTAGATACTGTTCCCAGACCTTTATTAGATAGGATGGAAGTTATTTATATATCTGGTTATACTGAAGATGAAAAGGTTAATATTGCTATAAGGCATTTAATTCCTAAGCAATTATTACAACATGGTTTAAAAAAATCAAATTTAAGAATGAATGAAAATACAATAAGGGACCTTATAAATTTTTATACCAAAGAATCAGGTGTTAGGACACTTGAAAGAAGGATTGCTGATATTTGCAGAAAAACAGTAAAGATTTTAATTTCTAAGGAACAAAAAACGGTTACTGTTAATAAAAAGAATCTTAATAAATTCCTTGGTAATAAGAAATATCGATATGATTTAATTAAAGATGAAGATGAAATTGGTGTAGCTACCGGCTTGGCATGGACTTCTTTAGGTGGGGATACCTTATCCATTGAAGTTAATATTATGGAAGGTAAAGGTAAAATTGAATTGACCGGTCAATTAGGTGACGTTATGCAAGAATCTGCCAAGGCAGCTATAAGTTATATTAGGTCAAGGACGGCAATTTTAAATATTAAAAAAGATTTTTATAAGAATTTAGATATTCATATTCACGTTCCGGAAGGTGCAACTCCAAAAGATGGACCATCCGCCGGGATTACAATAGCAACTGCATTAATTTCTGCATTAACAGCTATACCTGTAAGAAGAGATATAGCTATGACAGGAGAGGTAACCTTAAGAGGGCGGGTATTGCCTATAGGTGGCTTAAAAGAAAAGGTATTAGCTGCCCATCGTTCTAAAATTTATAATGTTATTTTACCTCTTGAAAACAAATCTGATATTGATGATATACCGGCTAATATAAAAGAAGATATTAATTTTATATTGGCTGATAATATGGACACTGTAATAGGGGCTGCCTTAAACATTAAAAGTAGTAGGAATGTTTTATATAGATTATCAGATGATCATCTTCATGAAAGAAATCATGAATTGGCTTTTGAACAAATAGCTTCCGATATAGATAAAAGTACAAGCATTATAAAACAATAAAATAAGATTAAAGTTTAATAATTACTTTAATCTATAAATGACTAAAATATACGGAACAAGGAGTTTAGACATATGAATTTAAATAAGGCAAGTTTAATAATTTCTGCAGTTAGGTCAGACCAATATCCAAAAGACACTATACCCGAAATAGCTTTGGTTGGCCGTTCTAATGTAGGAAAATCTTCTTTAATTAATAAGTTGTTAAATAGGCGTAATTTTGCTCGCACAAGTTCTAAACCCGGTAAAACATGTACAATTAATTTCTATAATATTGATGATAAAGTTTATTTTGTGGACTTACCCGGTTATGGGTTTGCTAAAGTTTCAAAACGAGAAAAAGAAAAGTGGGGGCATATGATAGATGAATATTTAAATGTTCGTGAACATTTATGCCAAATTATTTTATTAGTTGATAGTAGGCATGATCCTACTAATGATGATATTACAATGCTTAACTGGATAAGACATTATGGGTTTAAAGTTATTGTAGTGGCGACTAAGTCTGATAAACTATCGCCTAGGCAGTTAAGTAAAAATATACTTTGTATTAATAAAAAATTAAATTTGCATGCTAATGATATTCTTATTCCATTTTCAATTAATACAGATGATGGTAAAGAAGAATTGTGGCAACTTATTTTAAATATTATTGATTAATTTACATTGATATATATTATATCTTTAATGGATGACTTTTTGTCGTCCTTTTTTTTGAATAAAATTCATACAGCTGGAAATAATTCAAGTGATGGTAAAAAATAAGGAAATTATAATTTAGAGGAGAAGATTTATGTCAGAATTTAATCAGCGTATGAAAAGAAATATTAATCATGCACAAGAAAGGTTAGATACAGATTTTATAGGAAGTAAGGAAGCAATGTTACTTATAGCAAAGGAAAAGGTTAGAGAATTTCAAATTGCATCTGATACAATTATACATGATGAGGTTCAAGATATTCTATCACTTTTAATTGTGGGGGGTATGTATCAGGCCTTCTCTTATGGTTATGGAATTGGTAAAGTTGAAGGTGAAACTTTAAAAAAGATAATTTTATAAGATGTATTAAGTAGATGTTAGGTGGGGTTATTTTGTCAATAATATACCTAATTCTTTGAAATTTATATAATATATTTTTAAAAATCTTATGGCTGATAAGGAAAATAAAATTAGAAATTAAATAAGTCATTTAATTTAATTGATTTTAGGAAGATTTATAGTATAATATAGTATAATGTATAATTACAATATTAAATTAAAGAATAAGGTGTGATAATATTATGCAATGGTTTACAAGTCGAAGAAATATACCCGGCATTATTTTAATTGGTTTAGGGCTTTTATTTTTAATGATTAATTATAATATTGATATCAGAACATGGTTAGTACTGGTCATAGGAATTATCTTTTTGATATATTATTTTATTAAAAAAAGAACTGAATTTCTTATCTTGGGATTACTTATATCTTATTTGGGAAGTGTAATATTTTTAAAAACAACAAAATTAGTAACCGGCAATGTTTTTGCCCCTACATTATTAATACTTTTAGGAGTTATTTTCTTAATTGTATACTTTTTAAAGAAAAAAGGTTGGTCTCTTTATCCGGGAGTAATTTTTCCGGCAATTGGTATATACCAATACATACTTACCCTTGATACAGTGAATAAGGCTGAAACATGGCCTTTAATATTCATGAACTTATCTATAGCATTTCTTATAATATTTATATTTGAATTTAAAAATCAAGGATACAAACCTTTAATAATATCTCTTATATTTTTTTCTATGGGAGTATTTGCATTTCTTACTTCTAAGGGTTTTATTGATAAAAGAATATGGGCAGGTGTTACAGGTTTATTTAAAAAACTATGGCCTCTTATATTAATTATTGTTGGGATTATATTTATGTTAAAAAGTTCGATAAAAAGAAAACAATATTAGGTATTTAAAAATAAAAACTAATTATATATAGGGGAGTGGACAATGTGCATATAAGGGCACCTAAAGGAACAAAAGATATTTTACCTGAAGAATCATATAAATGGCAATATATAGAGCATAAGATAAGGGAGGTATGTAACCTCTATGCTTATAATGAAATTAGGACACCTGTATTTGAACATACTGAATTATTCGAAAGGGGAGTAGGGGACACCACTGATATAGTTCAAAAAGAAATGTATACATTTACTGATAAAGGTGGCCGCAGTATCACCTTAAGACCGGAAGGAACTGCACCGGTTGTCCGCAGTTATATTCAAAACAGTCTTCATTCGACTCTTCAGCCTACTAAATCTTACTATATTTGCTCGTGTTATAGGCATGAAAGACCACAAGCCGGTCGACTTAGAGAATTTCACCAGTTTGGGGTTGAGGTATTTGGTTCGGATGCCCCCTCAATAGATGCAGAAATTATTTCTATAGCTATGACTCTTTTAAATAAATTAGGTGTTAAGGGGACACAACTTAATATAAATAGTATTGGTTGCCCTGTTTGTAGAAAGACATATTATAAAGAACTAAAGAAATATTTTGTATCTCAATTAGATAAATTATGTATAACCTGTAAGGATAGATTAGAAAAAAATCCATTAAGAATATTAGATTGTAAAAACCAATCTTGCAACGTTCTTGCTATGGATGCTCCACATTTATTGGAATTCTTATGCGATGAGTGTTCCCAACATTTTGATAATTTAAAAAGATACTTAAATAATATGAAGATAGAATATAGGATTAATCCTTTAATTGTAAGGGGTTTAGACTACTATACTAAGACTGTATTTGAAATAATATCAGAAGGCATTGGAGCCCAAAATACTGTTTGTGGTGGGGGTCGCTATGATTTACTTGTTGAAGATTTAGGAGGCAAACCAACACCGGCTATAGGGTTTGGCTTGGGTCTTGAAAGACTTTTATTAACAATGGAGGAACAAAATATTAAAATTCCTAAACCAAATTCTTTAAGCTTATTTATTGCAAATATAGGTGAATCAGCCGGATTTAAGGCTCATTTATTGGTTGAAGATTTTCGTAAAAAAGGTATAAGTGCTGATAATGATCATATGGGCAGAAGTTTAAGGGCACAATTAAAATATGCTGATAAAATTGGTGCTATTTATACTATAGTTTTAGGTGAAGATGAAATTAATACTAATAAGGCAATATTAAAGAATATGAAGAATGGTGATGAAAAAGAAATAGACTTGACAAAGTTAACTTTATTAGATTTGTAGAGTTTTAAGATAAAATTGGTGGTTTTATGCCACTTCTTTAGGGGAGGAAAATAAATAAAATGGAAATGATTACTGGCTTAAATCGTACACATATGTGTGCAGATATAAATGAAAAGAACATAGGTGATAGGGTAACTTTAATGGGTTGGGTACAAAAAAACAGAAATTTAGGAAGCTTAATGTTTATTGATTTACGGGATAGGACAGGTATAGTTCAAATTGTTTTTGATAGTGATTTAGATAGAGATACATTCAATAAGGCTGAAACAATAAAGAGTGAGTATGTTATTGCTATTGTTGGTAGGGTTGATAGAAGGGCTGCAGAAGTTGTTAATAAAAATATGAAAACAGGTGAAATTGAGGTTAAGGCAGAAGAGCTTAGAATATTAAGTGAAGCAAAAACCCCTCCAATATATATTGAAGAGGATTTAGATGCAAATGAACAAATACGGTTAAAATATAGGTATTTAGACCTTAGGAGACCGGATATGCATAAAAATATACTTGTTAGACATAAGGTTGCAAAGTTGACCCGTGACTTTTTTGATGAGAAGGGTTTTTTAGAAATAGAAACTCCTATGCTTACTAAAAGTACACCTGAAGGTGCCAGGGATTATTTAGTACCAAGTAGGGTTCAAGCAGGCAAGTTTTTTGCCCTACCACAATCACCGCAAATATATAAACAATTGCTTATGTTGGCTGGTATGGATAGATATTTTCAAATTGCAAAATGTTTTAGGGATGAGGATTTAAGGGCTGATAGGCAACCAGAATTTACACAAATTGATATAGAAATGTCTTTTATAGATATTCAAGATATATTAAATATTAATGAGCAATATATTGTTAAAATATTTAATGAAATTCTCAATATAAATATAAAGACTCCTTTTTTAAGATTATCTTATAAAGAGGCTATGAGAAGGTTTGGTTCAGATAAACCAGATATAAGGTTTGCTATGGAACTAAAAGATTTATCTGATATTTTACAGGAATCTGAATTTAGAGTTTTTGCTGATACATTAGAAAAAGGGGGAAGTGTTTGTGCTATTAACGTAGAATCTTCTTCGAAGAAAATTAGCAGAAAGGATTTGGATAAATTTACTGATATTGTAAAGACATATAAAGCAAAAGGACTTGCCTGGCTTATAGTTGAGGAAAATGAGATAAGGTCACCAATAGCTAAATTTTTAAAGAAAGATGAATTAGATAAAGTTCTCGATAAAATGAATGCTAAACCAGGTGATATTATAATGATAGTTGCAGATAAAAAAGATATTGTTTATGATTCATTAGGGCATTTAAGGTTGGAAGTTGGTAAAAAATTAGACTTAATAGATGAAAATCAATATAGGTTTTTATGGGTTACTGACTTTCCTCTTTTAGAATATGACGAAGATGAAGGTAGATATCTTGCTAAGCACCATCCCTTTACAGCTCCTATGGATGAAGATATTGACTTATTAGAATCAAATCCATCGAAGGTGAGGGCAAAGGCTTATGATATAATTTTAAATGGTGTTGAATTGGGTGGTGGAAGTATAAGAATACATAATACAGAATTGCAACTTAAAATGTTTAAAGCATTAGGGTTTAGCCAAGAAGAAGCCTGGAATAGGTTTGGATTTTTAATGGAAGCATTTAAATATGGGACACCACCCCATGGGGGCATTGCCTATGGTTTAGATAGGTTGGTTATGCTTTTAACTAAAAGTAAAAGTATAAGAGATGTAATTGCCTTTCCAAAGGTTCAAAACTCATCAGAATTAATGGTGGGTACTCCCTCAAATGTAGATGTTAATCAACTTGAACAACTGCATATTGGCTTAAATATAGTTACTTAATTGTTATATCATATTAAAATTCACAAAATATTTACAAACAATTTAATCACTTATGGTATAATGAGAAAATAAACACAAGAAAAATTAAGAAGGGCAGGAGGTATTATATGATAGAAATAAAGAACTTATCCAAAAGATACGGTGATAATATAGCAGTGGATAATATAAGTTTTACTGTAGAGAAGGGCGAAATTCTTGGCTTTTTAGGGCCTAATGGTGCCGGTAAATCGACTACAATGAACATTATTACAGGATACATATCTTCTAATGAAGGCAGTGTAACAATTGGGGGATATGACATCTTGGAAGACCCTATTGAAGCAAAAAAGAAAATAGGATATTTACCGGAATTACCACCCCTCTATATGGATATGACTGTTATTGAATATCTTAAATTTGTATATGATTTAAAAAAAATAAATTTGGATAAGGATGCTCATATTAATGAGGTTATGGACTTAGTTGGCATTATAGATGTTAAAAAGAGACTTATAAAAAACTTATCAAAAGGGTATAAGCAACGTGTAGGTATAGCACAAGCCATTTTAGGAGGACCGGAAATTTTGATTTTGGATGAACCTACCATAGGTTTAGACCCAAAACAAATAATAGAAATAAGAAATTTGATTAAAGAATTAGGAAAAGAACATACAGTTATTTTAAGCTCACACATACTACCGGAAATTAGTGCTGTATGTGAGCGAGTTATTATTATTAATAAAGGTAAAATTGTAGCAGTAGACACACCTGAAAACCTTTCTAAACGTTTAAGTAATGAAAATAAGATTTTAGTTAGAATTGCAGGAGAGCAAGCCGAAGTTATAAATCTTATTAAGGGTTTAGACGGAATAAAAAATGTAAGTATTCAAGCTTATCCGGAAAAGGGTGCTGCAGATTATGAGATTGAATCATATCCTGATATAGATATAAGAAAGCCCTTGTTCTATGCCTTAAGTAATAAAGAATACCCCATACTTATGATGAAATCCATGAGTCTAACATTAGAAGAAATATTTTTACAAGTTACAAATGATATGATACTTGAAGAAAACAAAGCATTATTTAATGGTAAGGATGATATTGAAAATGATAATGAAGAAAGTGTAGAGACAGATAAATTAGAAGAAAATAGTGACAGCTTAGAAATAAATATTGATTTAACGGAAGAAGAAACAGAAGACCTTAATTCAACACAAATCAATGAAGAGATGAATGAATCAATACGAAAGGAGGAAGAATAAAATGATTTCAATATTAAAAAAAGAATTTAAAACATATTTTTATTCTCCTATTGCATATGTTTTTATAGGATTTTTCCTATTATTATCCGGTTACTTTTTTGCAACTACCAATTTATTTTATGGGGCAGCAGATATGAAGATGGTCTTTGGCAATATGAACATAATATTCCTGTTTTTAACCCCTATTTTAACAATGAGACTCTTATCAGAGGAAAAAAGAAGTAAAACCGATCAGCTATTAATAACGTCACCTGTTAATATTACAGGAATAGTTTTAGGTAAATATTTTGCAGCAGTAGCAGTATTACTGATTGCCTTACTTATAACAGGAATATACCCTCTTATATTATCTATTTTTGGAAGCCCTGCAACAGCTGAAACTTTAGGTGGATATTTAGGATTTTTCTTTTTAGGTACTTCTTTTATTGCAATTGGTTTATTTATATCCTCTTTAACTGAAAGCCAAATAACATCAGCTATAGTAAGTTTCGGTGTTTTAATATTTTTGTGGGTTATAGACTGGATTGTTCCGGCTGTACAAAACCAATTCTTTGCGAATATATTAGAATGGCTTTCAATATTAAAAAGATTTCAAGATTTTTTGATAGGTGTCCTAAATTTAACACCTATTTTATATTATCTAACATTTTCAGCAATTTTTATATTTTTAACTATACAAGTTCTTGAAAAAAGACGGTGGAGCTAAGGGAGGGGAGAAGAATATGAATTTTCTTAAAAATTTATTTAATACAAAAAAAATGAAATATGGCACTAATGCAACAATTTTAACTGTAGTTTTTATAGCTATATTAGTAGTATTAAATTTGATTGTAGGTACATTAGATTTAAAATTAGACTTAACAAAAGAAAAATTATTTTCACTTGATCAACAAACTTTAGATGTATTAAAAAGCTTAGATAAAGAGATTAGTATATATGCCTTATATGCAAAGGGTAATGAACCTTTAGAGTTTAAAGAAATTTTAGATAGGTATTCTAATAATTCCAAGTTTATAAATATTGAGTTGATAGATCCTATTAAAAATCCTACCTTTGCCAAACAATTTGATAAAGAAGGTCAGGGTTTATCTCAAGGTTCAATTATTTTTGCCAATGAAGACAATTCTTTATATAAGATAGTTTCAACATATGATTTATTTAATTATAATTATGAAACCGGTAGAGCAGACTCCTTAAAAGCTGAACAGGCATTTACAAATGCAATAGTATATGTTTCCGGTGGAGAATTGCCTAAAGTATATTTTACGGAAGGGCATGAAGAAATTGATTTAATGTCAGTAAGGAATGTTTTAGAAAAAGAAAATTATATTACTGATAGTATAGATTTATTTATATCCGATATAGGGGAAGATGTTGATTTATTAGTGATTTCATCCCCAAACAGAGACTTTGATTCAACTGAAATTGAGAAGCTGGATGATTATTTTGATAAAGGTGGTAGGGCTATATTTTTATTTGATCCAAATAAAGCAAACTTATCAAACTTAGAAAATTATCTTCAAGAGTGGGGACTTGCAATTAATAAGGATATAGTTATAGAAGGGGATACTGACAAATTTTATCAGATGCCAACCTTTATTTTTCCTGAATTGCAAAGTCATACAATTTTAAGTTCCTTAACAAGTAAAAATTTAAAACTTCTTATACCTCAGGCAACAAGTTTGAATATTTTATTTGAAGAAAACAGGGGAATAAAATTAACATCCCTATTAAAATCATCTACTAATTCATGGGGAAAGGTTAATTTTGAATCTCAAAATATTCAAGAAGAAGAAGGAGACTTTTCAGGTCCTTTAGATATTGCTGTTGCAATAACACGACCAAATTATGGTGATACTACTAAAGAAACAAAAATTATTGTTACTGGCAATTCACAATTTTTAAGGGATCAAGTGTTAAATATGCAAGGTATTGCTAACTTAGATTTCTTTTTAAATAGTCTTAATTGGACCCAAGATACAGAAGACAAGATATCAATTCGACCTAAAAGCATGAGACCTGAAATGCTTACAATGACATATAAGCAAGTAATTATTAATGCTATTTTAGTCGTTATCATAATACCGCTTATAATTTTTGTTATGGGAGGAGTAGTTTGGTTTAGGAGGCGACATCTATGAAGCGTTATAAAGGTATAGTAATATTATCACTTGTATTAATTGTTTTATTGGGGGTTTATTATTATACCCTAAATAGACCTAACGTGGAGGAGGAAACAGAGCAAAAAGATACAATTAGTATTTTTAAAACTGATAAGGAAAATATTTCGGAAATCAAAATTACAACAGAGGCAGACACTTTTTCTTTTTATAGTCAATTAATAGAAGTTAAAGAGACTGAGGATGGAGAAAAACAAGAAAAGAAAGAGTGGAGAACTGCAAGGGAAGGGGATATCAATCTGCAGCAATCAAAGATAGATAGTCTGGCTTATGACCTTGCAACAATTAATGCTGAACAAATGGTTGAAGAAGATGTAGAAGATTTATCCATATATGGCTTACTGGAACCGTCAGGCATACTTGAAGTTATTTTGGATGATGGGGGATCAGAAACTTTTCATGTAGGTGATAAAACACCTACGGGAACCGGTTATTATTTTAGAAAATATGATGAGAACATAATTTATACTATATACTCTCATAAGGGTGAATCTTTTACAAGTACTCTTAATGATTATAGAGAAAAGCAACTGGTAAATCTTAATGCTGAAGATATAATTTCAATTGAGATAGAAGCCCAAGGACAGGAGAAACTTTTCATTCAGCAGAAAAAAGATGATACTTCTGATGATGAAGGCTATGGATACCTCTCAATTTGGGATGTAATACGACCTTATAAAAGAAATGGTGATAATGAGAAGATTCATGATTTAATATTGGACAACCTAACACAAATTACTATTAAGGACTTTATTAACGATATGCCAAAAGATCTTAATGAATATGGGTTAAATCCTGCTAAATATACTATCAAGGTAGTGGATAAAGAAAACAATATTTTTAGTTTGCTATTAGGGGATAATAAAGACAGTAACTCAATTTATATAAAATTAGAAGACGGTAAATCTGTTTATACTATTGAAAGTAATACTGTTCAATTTAAAGATATAGATCCATTTACACTAATAGAAAGATTTGTATATTTAATAAACATTGATACAGTAGATAAATTTATAGTCAAACATGAAGGCAAAGAATCTATTTTTGAAATAATTCAAGAAAAGAATGAAGATGATGGAGATGAAGATCAATCCTTCATCTATAAAGCAAATGGTAAAGATATTGAAGAAAGTTTATTTAAAAAGTTTTATCAACAAGTTATTGGTTTGACAGTAGACCAAGTGTATTCTATACCAGTTGAAGGGAATGCAGAAGTAAGTTATACTTTCTACCATAATGATGGATCCGATGATGTAACGGTTAATTTTATAAGTGTAGATGATAGAAATTATGCAGTAGTTAAAAATGGATTATGTGAATTTCTTATTAGAAAAAAACATGTTAAAGAAATGTTAAAGGTTATGGAAATGTTAAGATAGTAATAAAGTTATGAAAAGATATATAGCAACTAAAAAACGGGGTAATTATGCCCCGTTTTTTAGTTGCTATAGAAAGATTAAAGCTGAAATATAGCCTTTATTTTACCACTTTCCTTTATTCATATGTCCTTGAAGTTCAGCCTTGCATATTTGTTTAATAACCCATAAATCATCTTTAGCTTTTTTAAAAGCTGCAACACATGGGGGATCAAGGTTGAGATTTATACCTTCTTTACAAAGCTCTATAATTTTGCTTGATAAAGTGATCATTTCCATATGTATATCATTTGTCCTATCAGAATTATAAATTTTTTCAGCATCTTCAATAGTTAATTCAGAAAATTTTTGTTTTGGTGCTCCACATTTGGGACAATTTTCAGGTGCACTTTCACCTTCATGAATATATCCGCAAACGCCACATTTCCATAGTTTCATATTTATCATCCTTTCTATAATTAAAAATATTTATTTAATTATATATACCCAATTATATTTACCTTAAAACAAAAATTTTGTTGTTTTATCGGCATTTATATGATATTATTAAACAAAACTCGATTAATTCTGCAAATTAAGGAGGGTAATTTATGAGTTTTACTTTTGATATTATTAATAACAATTTAGAGGACTATGTAGACATACAATTGACTGGAGAAATTGATATATCAACGGCAGAAAAGTTTAAGGAACTTCTTTTTAGTATTATAGATACAAACAATAAAAATATACGGCTTGATTGTTCTGATCTGGTCTATTTAGATAGTTCGGGATTAGGTATTATTATATCAGCTTATAAAAGAGCAAAAGAAAAGGATATTGAAATACATATACATAATCTTAAGAAAAACATAGAAAAACTATTTACAATTACTAATCTTGATAAAATTTTGGTGATTAAGAGGTGAAGAAAAATGCAGTCAAATTTAAACTTATTAAATAAAGTTGACCTTATAATTCCAATAGTCCCTAACTCATTAACACTTGTTAGATTGGCAACTTCTGCAATTACTGGTAAATTAGATTTTTCTATTGATGAGATTGAAGATATTAAAGTTGCTGTTTCTGAAGTTTGCAATGCTTTGATAAATCAATCACCAAATCTTAATGATAGGTGTTCTATTCAATTTTGTGCAAGTCATGACAAATTAAAGATAATTTTTAAACTTGAAAATAAAAAACCGGATAAATTTAAACTTTTTACTAATAAAAATTCCTTAGCCTTACCAATATTAAATTCTTTAGTCGATAATGTAAAGATAGACTTTTCCAATAAAAGCAGAAAAGTTATTATTTTAACTGTCTTTAAAAAGGAGAGTTAGATTATATGAGTAATGTAGATAAGACCGACTTATTAGATGAACTTGAATTATTTAATACATACAAAGAAATAAATAGTAAAGATATAAGAGATAAAATCTTCATGAAATATATGTATATTCCAGAAATTATAAGTAAAAAGTTTTTAAATCGCGGTATTGAATATGATGATATTTTTCAAATAGCATGTATTGGCTTAGTAAATGCAATAGATCGGTTTGATATAGAAAAAGGTGTAAAGTTTACAAGTTTTGCTACACCAACTATAATTGGGGAAATCAAACGTTATTTTAGAGACAAGGCAAGTATAATAAAAGTTCCAAGAAGAATATATGAAATTTATCAAAAAGTAAATAGTGCTAAACAGACTTTATTACAGGAAACTTCAAGGGTTCCTACTGTTCCAGAATTAGTGGAATATTTAAATATAGATGAAGAATCAATAATTGAAGCTATTGAATATGCTGATAATAGCTTTGTACAATCATTAGAACAATCACTTAATTCAGACGATAATACTTTTCTATATGAATTTATAGGTAAAGAAGATGCCAATCTTTTAGAGATAGAAAATAAAGACTTTATTGAAAAAAGTTTTAATAAATTAGATAATATTGAAAAGGATTTTATAGAATATAGATATTATAGCAATAAAACACAAAAACAAATTGCAGAAATTTTTGGTGTTTCACAAATGTATATTTCAAGGTTAGAAAGAAAAGTTCTGCAAAAATTAAAAAACGAATACTATAAAAGTGTTATTTAAAACTAACACTTTTTTGTTTTAACTTGCAATAATATGGGTAGATACATATATATATTATAAAACTTTTAAAATAATTATTTTTAGCAGGTGAATAAATTGAAAAAAGAAATAAAATATAAATTATCTATGCCCTCAAATATTAATTGTATTCAAGGTGTTGTTAGTAGAACTATAAGTTTTTTAAGAAAACATGTATTACTTAATGAGAATACAATTTTTGATATTAAAGTAATGCTTAATGAATTATTAGTAAATTCAATTTTACACGGGAACAATGAAGATGATAATAAAAAAGTTTTTATAGAAGTTGGCTTATCAGATTGTAATCAAATCTATTTAATTATTGAAGATGAGGGTAAGGGCATTTATGCCAACCTAAAGGCAAATTCATTAATTGATTATTTCAATAGGAAAAAAAAGAAGATAAATATGTTAAATGATAGAGGTAGGGGACTTGAAATTGTATGGGCACTTTGCGATACTATAAAGTTAAATAAAAAAGGAAATAAGTTAGTTATACTAAAAAACTTGTCATATTAACTATAATCTTGTGAAAGGAGATATCATAATGGTAACTAACGAAGAATTTATACAAGATTTTGTTGATGAAGCCTTAGTGCATACTGAAAATATAGAAAAAGGAATTTTAAAAATTGAAAAAAATCAAAATGAAGATAGTGATATTAATAATATCTTTCGTTCTGTACACAGTATAAAAGGTACAGCAGGGTTTTTTGGTTTATCTAAAATAGTTGAGTTATCACATTCATTAGAAAATATTTTTGGTGAGCTAAGAAATAAAAATATTGAATTACAGCAAAAAGATATCACTTTATTATTTTCAGCTAACGACCTATTGCAAGGCATGATAAAAGACGTATATAACAGTGAAAAGGTTAATATAAACCATTTTGTTAAAGAAATGAAGTTAATTTTAGATAATAAAAATAAAGAAATTCAAAAGATAAAGACTGATGAAATAAATCTACCTATGATTAATGATGAGGATATTAAATCTGTACCAATAAGACAAGAAGATACCATACGAGTACATACAGCTTTATTAAATGACTTGTTAAATTTAGCGAGTGAAATGGTCTTAGGGAGAAACCAACTTTTACGTGTTATAGAACAATATAAAAAAGATATTAACTCTTTAGAACCTGTATTACAAAACATTGATCGTATTACTACAGAATTACAGGGTAAGATTATGCAAACAAGAATGCAGCCATTAGCTAATGTATTCAATAAGTTCCCAAGGTTTATCAGAGACGTATCAAAAGAACTTAAGAAGGAAATAGAGCTAAAAATTATGGGGTCGGATGTAGAACTTGATAAGTCTATTATTGAATCAATTGCGGATCCATTAACTCATTTGATTCGTAATGCAGCTGATCATGGTTTAGAAGATAGTGACCTAAGAAAAAAATTAGATAAATCACCTAAAGGTAAAATTATTTTAAAGGCCTATCATGAAAGTGGGCAAGTTAATATTGATATAATTGATGATGGAGCTGGTATAAATATTAATAAAATAAAGGAGAAGGCCATAGAAAACTCCTTAATTGATAATTTAAGTGCTGCTAATATGAGTGAACAAGAACTT
>CAZRSG010000021.1:6946-21022 GCA_964602705.1 uncultured Oscillospiraceae bacterium | reverse complement strand
GCTTATTGTGAAATCAATAATTTTATATTTTGCCGCGTATTGTATGGCTGGTTTTGCATTATTTTCTGTTAGTGCTCCTAAACGTGAACCTCTGCCACCTGCTAAAATCATTGCCATAGTGTTTTCTGTGTTTGTCAATGTTTTGCCCCCTCTTTTTTATTTCATTTTCCGGACTAATATATAGGTATATGCTTTTTATTTCTTATTATGTTAATAATTTTATCTTTTAAGGGTTTATTAGTAAGTTTATAAATCTAAATCTTATATTTTATTTGATTAAGTTAGTATAAGGCAACAATGTGCCCAATTAGTTAGTAATATGCTTATATATTTTAATAATTCTTGTTTTTGCCATAAGTTTATCCTTCTCAAATACTATTTTTAACAGTATAATTATATTAAGGTTAAAATAATTAATATGGTGGTGATAGTAGTGAGGATAGAAAGAATAGGGCATAATAAGATTAAAGTAATACTTTCATTGGATGACTTGCAAAAATGGGACATTAATATTGATGATTTATCTTATGGCTCCCCTCAAACACAAGAAATGTTTTGGAATATGTTAAAACGAGCAGAAGTAGAGACAGGTTTTTATGTTGATAATTCTCAATTAATTGTTGAAGCCAGACCGCTACCATCAGAAGGTTTTGTAATAACCGTTACTCGGGTTGAAGAAAATGATGATTTTGAATCAATTCATAAATATATAAAAAATAAGTTTCGTAGAACGGAGTTAAGGGTTAAGAAGAAAACTAAAATGCTGCATTCTAATGTAATGCTATACTTATTCCATACATTTGAAGATGCATGCCATATAAGTTCATTGTTAAACACTGTCTATACAGGAGAAAGTAAGTTATATAAATATAAAGATTTTTATTATTTAAGTTTAATCAGTAGCTGTGAGATAAAAGATGATTTGCAAAAAACAGAACTTTTATTAAACGAGTATGGTGAAAAAGTTAAACATGCTTTTGTCCAAGAGGGGTTTTTAAATGAATATGCTACATTATTAATTGATGGTAATGCTATACAGACCTTATCAAAACATTTTTAAATTTCATATCTTTTTACATTTTAAAACCATAAATATCATTAGGTATTTATGGTTTTTATTATAATGCCTTCTATTTATCTTTTTCAAGGAATATAAATATCTACATGAATAAATTTATATTTAATTATTGTCCTTTATAGTCCCTTATTAACATGTTTAACTGTATTGTACAATAAATAACTTGAAAGGATTTATTTAAAGATGTTTAAAAAAACTTTATTATATAGCACTCTTATTTTATCTTTTGCCAATTTTTTTGTTAGGATTTTAGGTTTTATATATAGAATAATCTTAAGTCGTATTATTGGACCACAAGGTATGGGCTTATTCCAATTAATTTTTCCTGTATATATTTTGGCTAATACTTTAACTTCTTCAGGAATAGGGATTGCAGTTTCTAAGTTGACCGCTGAGTATAAGGTCAGAAGGGATAATAATTCAATTTTAAAGACTGTCTTTTGGGCTTTTATTATTGTTATAATTGTTTCCATTATATTATGCTTACTTGTCATATTTAATATTAATACTATAGCTAATTCATTTTTAAAAGATATAAGGACTGCCAGGCCACTTTTAATTCTATTTCCTTGTATAATTTTAACCGGTCTTAGTTCTGTGTTAAAAGGTTATTTTTATGGGATAAATAATGTAAGTCCTTCAGCCTTAAGTGATATTGTTGAGCAAATTACACGCATAGGTGTAGTTTTTTTTATTCTTGTCAATACTTGCAATTTAAGTGATGAAAAGTCAGCTATAATTGCTGTTATCGGAATGATAGCGGGAGAACTTTTGGGTTTAATGTTTTTATATTGTTTGTATATATTAAATCTTAAAAAGACTTTTGTATCTAAGTTTACAAGAGTAAGAAGTCACCATATACTTAAAAATATATTAGCCATCTCCCTTCCTATTACTTTTACACGATTTTTTGCTTCAATCATAACATCGTGTAACTCAATTATAATACCACAATGCTTGCTTATAAGTGGTATGACTCAAGAAGAAGCAATAGGAACATTTGGAGTTGTTACCGGTATGGTTATGCCACTTATTTTTCTACCTTTTACAATTATAAGTGCTTTATGTGTTGTTATAATACCTGAATTATCTGAAAGTTCTGTCTTGAAAAAATGGCCGCAAATACATGACCGCATTTCTAAGTCTATTCATATAACATGTTTGACTGCCTTTTTAGCTATGTCTGTATTAAGTTCCTATAGTCATTTAATTGGTAATATCCTTTATAAGAATACTGATGTTGGGAAATACCTTCTTCCCCTGTCTTTTTCTATAATATTTTTATGTTTAAAGCAAAGCTTGGCAAGTATATTAAATGGTTTAGGGCAACAAAAAATTGCCTCTTTTCATTTTATTATAGGCAACCTTGTACAAATCATATTTACATTTTTACTTGTTGCTAATGCAAGGCTTAATATTTACGGATTTATTATTGGTCTTATGGCTAATAATCTTCTTGTAACTTATCTTAATTTTTCTGTAGTTCTTAAAGTAACTAACTTATATATTGATTCTTTTAAATGGTTTATTGAACCTGGTTTGGTATGTATGGGTTCAGGGTTGATTTGTAGATTTTTACTGATGTTTTTATTTAATATATATGGCTACAGTCTCCTTTTAAGCTTATTCTTTATCTTTATTACTCCAATTTTTGCAATCCTGCTTTTAATTATTCTTGGTAATATTAGATTTAAATTTTTTGATAGGTTATGGTAGTTTTATTTTTTTAATCTATGGGTAGTTTCCCTTCTAATAAATCTATAGCCATTTTTGCATTATAAAGTGCCTTTTCTTTTAATAGTATCACTGCTTCTTGAAGTTCATTATGTATCTTTTCTTTATTTTCCCATACCTTGTCTATAATCTCTATTAGTTTATTATAGTCTAATTTTGTAACATGACCTGCAGAAATTTGGTTTACAGATTCTAAAAAACCTTCTACTTTAGGCTCATATGCTAAGCCAATAATTGGTACACCTACACTTGCTGCAAATATTAGGGCATGCAATCTCATTCCAATTAGCAGGTCCATTTTAGTCATAAGGCCTATCTTAGCGTTTACATCATATCTTGCTTCTATAACTTTTGCTTTATGTTTCATCTTTTTAATTATTTCTTTGGCAATTCGTAAGTCTTTTGGATGATGCATGGGTATAAATACAGGTGTGATTTTGTACTTTTCAACCATATAATCAGCTAAGTTTGCTATTGTATCTATATATTTTTCATGCCCCTTCCATTCTCTTATGGAGAAGGCTACTAAGTTTGTTATATTTGTTATGCCTTCGTTTTTAAGCATCTTATTTACAGTTTGTTCGCATACAGGTTCTAAAGTAATTGCAGGGTCTGCTGTTATTTTAATTTTAGGGTTTGTTATTGCCAGTTTTTTTAATTCTATTAAGGAGGATTCTTCCCTTAATGTTATTAATTCAACTTTATTTAAAACTTTTTTGCAAGTTTTTCTATTATTCTTTTTATTAATGGGTCCTATGCCATTAGCATAAACCATGACTTTTACATTCATTATTTGGGCTAATTTTATGAGGCTTAAATAGTAATATAGGGATCGGGTGCTTGTTATGTCTTGAATTAAACTGCCTCCACCGTTTATAAAAAGTCTTGTTTTCTTCATTGCTTTTATAATTTTATAGAAATTAAACCTGTTTATAGAGTCAACATTGTATATCTTCTTTGTTTCTTCCGGGTTTTTAGACAAAACCAGTATTTTTACCTTTTCTTTATGGCTTCGCAGGTTATTTATTATTGCCATAAGTATAGCGTCGTCACCGCTATTTTTAAATCCGTAATAGCCGGAAATCATTATATCGTACATGTGGTTTGTCTCCTTTCCATAGTTACTGTCTGTGCGGAAGGGTTTGGAACCGTTCCCTACCTTTTTAATACTTTCTTATATACTTCTATATTATCTTGTATCATTTTTTCTACTGAGTAGTATTTTTCTATAATTTCTTTGGCAAAGGTACCCATTTTTGCTCTTTTTGCTGAGTCTGTCTCTGTTAATATGTGTATAATGTCTCTTAAAATCATTTTATTATTAGATGGGACTTGCCCTCTGCATGTAAAATTACATCGTATAGATGTGTCAAGTTTTGATTCTTCAAATATGCCAATATATCCTTCATTGCCGGCTATAATTACAGGTTTTTCTGCTGACATTGCTTCTAATGCTACCCTACTTACCCCTATACATAAATCGGAGAGGGCAATAAATTTATTAATGTCTGTACGTGCCCCTGTCATTATAATTAACTTTTTACCTGTTTCTTTATTTATGGCGTCTGCCTTGTTTTTTATTTCTTGATATAGGTTACCGTCACCTATTATTAGTATTTTTATGTTTTTAATCTTGTCTGCTATTTGTGGTATTATTTCCATTAGTTGAAAGGCAATTTTTGCATTTCCGCTATCTAATCTACTAATGTATACTATGTGTAAGTCCTTATCGTTTAATTGAAATTCTTCTTTTATATCAGTATTTTCTATATCTTTTGAGAACCTTTTAGTATCAATACCATTTATCGTTAGTTTGATTTTATTAGCTTCTATTTTATATTTATCTATTAGGTATTTTTTTATATCTTCACTTACTGCTATTGTTTCCTGTCCCCAGTTTGTGATGTATTTTAAGCCCCATCTACTATTAAATACACCATGTGCAGTAGTTACGAATGGAAACTTCATCTTTTTATGTAATTTGCCACAAATATAGGCTGGAATTCGTGCATGTGCATGGACTAAATCTATGTTTTCTTCCTTTATTATTGTCTTTAATAGTTTGTAGGATTTTAAAACATTATAGGGGTTTTTATTATGGAGTGGTGTCTTGTAGTGTTTGATGTTATTATCTTCTAATTCCTTTTGATAGATGCCACCATTGGATGCTACAATTACATTAAATCCTTTTCTCGTTAGACCTCGTGATAGCTCTACCACATGGGTTTCTGCCCCACCTATTTCTAAACCCATCAAAGTTAGTAATAGATTATGCTTTTTCGTCATCACTTTCCCTCCACTTTTATTTTAATTTTCCGTATATATTGTTTTATTTCTTTTTAACTCCTATTATGAGTGAATCATAGGTAATTAACCTGGATCTTAGTTTCAAACCTGAACCCCTTTTTATTTCTTTTTTTCCTCCTACAAAAAAGCCATAATCATCTTCAAAGCCTTCTGATTCTATAACAAGCTTTAAATCATACCTATCCGGGACTTTCGATTGCTCATATGTGCCATCTTGTTTTAATATTAACCCTTCCGATGATTTTACAATCTTTGTGACTACTTGTCCTATCTTATTTCCTGTTTCATCGTCAAATACCTCACTACCTTCTGATATTGCTTCTACTGAAGGTGTTCTTATATCTTTTATTTCAACTTCATATTCTATTGTATTATAGTCAATGCCTTTTTTTGTTCCTGCCATATTAAATTTATAGTATGTTCCTAAAAGTGTTAATATTATAAAAACAATTATTATTAAATCGATAATGTTTATCTTTCCAAAGATTTTTCCTTTTTCATCTATAATCATAATAATACTCCCTTTCTATTGGTTAAATTCCATGCCTACTACAAAAGTTGAGCTTGCATATCCTTTTCCGGATATGAAAAGTTGTTTTCCTATTTTCATATCTTCACCTTCGACATTAATGCCTTGTGGGCTAACTTTTCCATTAGCTTCTATTGTAAGAATAATATCGTATAGGTCCGGCATTTCTGCCTTAATATATTTTCCTTCTTCTATATTAGGAGTAATATCAGTAGCGGTTTGAACTTCTTTTTCTATTACTTTGCCTAAATATTTACCGTCTATACTATTTCTAATATTGCCACCCTCACTTATAGCATCTACAAATTCTTTTTTCTTATATTTTAGCTCCAATTTATATTGTATCTTTTCACCCTTACCAATATTTTCACCTAATATATGGTCCTTTGCCCAAATTGCACTTATCGCTGTAATCAAAACTATTAATATAATAAGTATATCTATAATATTTACCCTACTTAAAAAATTTTTCTTTTTATTTGTTGACATAATTTGTACCTCTCTTTCTTAATATTAGCTCTTCATAAAGCGTTTCTATTTTTCTTGTAACAATTTCTGATGTGAATTTTTTCTTGAAGATTTCCTTGCTTTTCTTTTGCATGTAGTCCATAAGGTCCCTATCCCTTGCCAATTTTAAAATAGCATTGGCTAACTTTTCAGGGTCTTTTACCGGTACTAATAAACCATTCTCACCATCTGCTATCACGTCAGGATTACCACCTGTTATAGTAACAATGGCAGGTTTACCTAAACTCATACCTTCCAATAAGGCTAAGCTCGTTGCTTCTGTGTCAAAAGATGCATTAATCCCTATGTCCATAAGATTCATTATCCCGCTTATATCATCTATGAAGCCTGTAAATATTACATTGTCTTCTATTTTTAATTCTTTTACTTGTTCCTTTAATGATATTTCTTCTTCTCCTATACCTGCAATAAGAAGTTTAATATTGGATTCTTTTTCTAAGGCTAATTTTATTGCCTTTATTATATATTTATGGCCTTTATATATATTTAATCGTGCAGCTATAGCAATTACAAAGTCTTTTTCTCCTATACCATATTTTTTTCTTATTTCTAATCTTTGGTCATCATTTAGGCTTTTTACATAGTCAACACCATTTTGTATAACTAAAACTTTATCATCTGCTATTCCAGTATCAGTTAAGTTTTTCTTTGCCGCTTCTGCTACTGCTATAATTTGATCAGAAAAACTATGGTTAATCAGCCTATTTATCTTTCGACCTACAAGGGTTGTCATATATGGTCTCGGCGGAAATACAGTATGTCTTGTATAAACAATAGGTATACTATCAGCCATTCTACCTGCAAGCTTAGCTGACATACTGGCATGAGTATGTATTATATCCGGTTGTTCTTTTCTAAAATACTTATATAGATTAATTGTTCCTTTTAATGATAGGGATTTATCTCCTATTCCATCAATTTCTACTGCCCTGATGTCTAATTTCTCTATTTCATCTTTTAATAAACTATTCTTTGGTAGTGCCACTGTTACAGAAAACTTTTTTCGGTTAAAGTTTTTTAAGAATATTAAAATACATTTACCTGCACCACCTATATTTGTATCACTAATTACATTAACTACTTTTATCATTGTAATCTCCTAACTTTCTTGATTTGCTTCTTCTGCCAATGTTAAATTATTAGCAGCTATACCAAATGATATAAGAATCCAAAATATTAAAAATACCCGGTAATTATACCATACATTATCAAACATGCCCTGTAACAAATAGCCGGAAATACTGGCACATATAGATATTAAAAATATTGAAATAAACTTATTGTTTGTTTTAAAGTAGGCTGTTAGCATTTGCTTATAAAATAAAAATATAATTAATAAAAATGAAATAAGTCCTAAATAACCCATTTCTGAAAGTATTTGCAGGTATAAATTGTGTGAGTGTTGTGCCTGGGTCCCCGAGTATGCATAAAATGGATATATTCTATTAAATGCCTCACTGCCTATTCCTATACCGGAAACCCAATAATCACGTAACATGTTAATTGTCCCCAGCCATATGGATAAACGATAAGATGATGAGGTATCTTTTAAATCTCCTATGCTTGTAAACCTATTAAGTATTGGTGCCGGTAATAGGGCTGATAGAATAAAAAGTCCTATAAATGCAAGTAGTAATAGCCTTCTATCTGCACAAAATGCAAATATCATAAGTGCAAATAGTAAGCCTAACCAACATCCTCTGGAAAATGTAAGCATAAGACATAGGAGCATTGTTAGGGAAAAGACCATAAATATTGCCTTTCGTAACCACCCTTTGGCAGCCCATAGAAAACCTATTGATAATGGAATTAAGAGTAATAAGTATTCTCCTAAGACATTAGGGTTAGCAAATGTTGAATAAACCCTAACTTTTATATCTTTAAACATTTCTTCATCTATCCACGAATCAGTGTTGATGTTACCTGTTATATATTGATATATGCCATATAGGGAAACAATAAATCCTGCAAATAAAAATGTGCTTACAATTTTATATAATTGTTTTTCATCTTTTATAGTGTTAATAAATAAGAAGTAAAATATAATAAAAACTAAATATACCATAACTACTTGTAAGCTATTGTTTCTGGCAAATGATGTAAGGCTATTATATATTAATAGGCTAGTAAATAATAATATAAATATATTTAGAAAATGTGTCTTTAGTTTAAGTTTATTATCAAATATTAAATGTAGAAAAAATGATATTAGTGTTAGTATTATAAGCCCCACTACCGCCATTGTAGGTAAGAATGAAACTAATAAAACTATTAAAGATACCCCTAATTCTACCTTCCACAAGATTGCAAGTATTCCTATGAAAATTATAATTATTGCAAGAAGTGTCTTTATTGGATAGGCAAAACCTATTATGCCCATAATTAGCCCTAATCCTATGGCAATAATATAATGGTAGTAAAGGTTATTATTTACAGGTGTTTTTTCTTCCTTGCTTATTATTGTATAATTATCTCCCAGTTTCTTTAGCATATTTGTTATAAACCTATAAATTCTACTCGTTTGTAGTAGGTTTACCATTGTATTGTTATTCTTTGTCAAGATAAAAAGGATAAATAATATGCTTAGTTTAATTATTATATTTTTTATATTCCAATCTTTATATAATACTGCCAGAAAAAGTTCTAAGCTAAGTGCAGTAAATAAGAAGAAGGCGTATATTTTAATCGGTATTGATAATAGTTTTTGTATTATATTAACTATGCCATATTTAGATGAAAGAATATGACTCTTTACCCTTATCTTTTTTATGCCTATAATCGGTCTTATAAATAGCTTATAGAAAAAGCTATTTGTCCAGCACTTATCTTCTTTCCAATCCCGAGAAAAAAAATTTATTACTTTACTTGCCCTAATTTGGTTGGAAATCCATTTGGATAAAGTTTTTAAAAGCTTGCTTAATACACTATTCTTATAATAATTATTTATTTTTGTTACAATTTTTATATATAAGTTTACAATTATACTATCTTGCAATCTTAGCACTCCTTTATTTGACTAATTATTTAATACTTATTAATTTCAATTGAACCTTTTCCTGCTTATACCCTTACCCATAATTTCTTTTATAAGTCCTGTTTCTTGAATTCTTAGTATAAAGGCTATAAGTATATATGTAATTATGCCTATAATTACCGGAAGCCCAAGTATTAATAGCTTTCCTACTATATTAAGCATTTTCACCTTATCTTCCAGTAAGCCCCTCACTAATAATACCACAATGCTCATTATGGTTGAAGCAATAACTATCTTTATAGAATTATAAACTATTTTCCTATCAATAATACCTTTTATGTTTTTATTTATAGAAATAAGTAATAATAATGCAATTATAGTTGCTGCAATCGAGGCGGCAAGTGCTAAACCACCCAAGCCCATATATTTGGATAGTATAAGACTTAATATTACATTTACTATAATTCCAATAATAGCTATACGCATTGGGGTTACAGAGTCTTGTATTGCATAAAATGCTTTATTTAATATTTCTTGGATGCTAAATGCTAACATGCCCATTGAGTAATATAGGAGTGCTACTGATGTTAACTTGGTAGAAACCATGTCAAATTCGCCTCTTTCATAAACCAACTTTATTATGGGAAAACGCATAACAATAAGCCCCATCATTAAGGGAAATATTAAAAAAATTACAAATCTTAAAGCCTTGTTAATTAAGTTAGCTAATTCTTCTTTGTTGCCGCTTGCACTTAATTTTGATAAGGATGGAAAAATTAAATTAGTAAGCCCATATGTAAATATCCCTACGATAATAATATATAGTTTATTAGCATAGTCCAAAGCAGCGATTGCCTTACCTTCATTTAAATATGATGCTAACCTCATATTTACCATAGCATTTATAGGCTGTACCCATGTACTAACTAATACAGGTACCATTAATAGACCTACTTTTTTTATACCTTCATTTTTAAAGTCTATAATAAATTTATATCTATATCCTTTTTTTATTAAGGAAGGAATTTGCACCAATACTTGTGAAATCCAACCTATCAACATAACTATTGCTAAACCATATATACCAAAATATTTATTAAAAAATATAAAGTAAGCTATTACAATTAGATTTGCAAGTAGGCTTATTAGTGCCGGAATATTAAATTCATTAAAAGATTGCAAGATGCCCACAAGGGAAAAAGCAATCCCTGTAAATATTATCATAGGAAATAGAATAACTACTAACTTTACAGTTAAATCATAGGCTCCGGTTTCTAATCCACCTGCCATTAATCTTATTATCCATTTAGAAAACATTGTTCCTAATATTGTTATAAGGCCTGTAATTAATATGACAATATTTATAAAAACATTGGAAAACTCTATTGCTTTACTTTTGCTTTCCTTTTCTAAGTATTGGTTAAATATTGGTATAAAGGTAGATGTTATAGCTGCCCCTAACCCAACGTCAAAAAACAAAAGTGGAATTCTACTGGCTGTTAGAAAAGCAATTGCTTCCGTACTTGTCCCATAATGTGCTGCCAATAATATATCCCTTAACATCCCAAGTATCTTTGCAAAAAAGGTTGCAAAGACTATAAAGCTCATTGTCCTAATAGTTTCTTTTTTATTTAACATAAGTTCCCTTCCTGTGCCCATATATATCAACTATTATATTATTGTTTTTCAAAAATGTAAAGATTATTAATCGGTTCATTATAGTCTTTTTTATAAAGAAGCCCAAATAGTATTCCATCTTTATCATACAGGTGTATATAGCCATTTTTAAATTCATCTATATATAAATCAATCACTGATAAATCATCATTTATGCCCATTATTATAGCCTCATCCAATAAATCTTTTGTAATCACTACTTCTGTATTTTTAGGGATTGGAAGCAAGTATTTTATCCTTGAATTTTGGGATACCGCTCTAACTCCACCGGTTAATGCCCAGTCACTTGCTGTTATGTTATGTATATGGTCATTATAATAAGAATTTTGTTCAATATAGCTTGTTTCAGCATTAAATAAGATTAGACTTTTATCACCATTAAAAAAAGTGTTATCTTTTATATTTTTAATAATATTTTCTGCAATAAGCCTATCTGCCTCACTTGCATTTTTATAATCTGTAAGCTCGGAAACATTGACAATTAAAAATGTAAATGTTAATAAAATGACCAAGAAGCTTCGCAAGTATACACCTGCCTTACCCCGAAAAATGATACCTATTAGGCCTTCAATTATTAAAGCAAAACCCAAAAAGGATGTAAAAGTATTACGGTTACAAATCCATATTAGGTCTAATAAGAAATTAGGGGCAAAGCTTATCCAGAAAAGAATGCTGCCTATTATAATTTTTGCAAAATCGTACCTTATACTTCTATCCTGCCTTTTTAATGATAGGTTATTAATTAATAACCATAGGCCGGCTGCTATACTATTTATGATTATTAATAAAAAGAATATATAAGATTTATTAATAAGAAGAACTTCCATTCCTCGTAAAAACCCATTAGTGTATATTGGAATGTGTGTTTTTGTATATACTTTAATAATTTCTTTAATAAGTTTAAATGAATGATTAATAAAATCAGTTTTTATTATTGATCCCCTAACAGCTATATTGCCAACCCTTGAAAAGATTAGATAATATATGGATATAAAGATAGCATTTATAATAGGGATTATTTTAATAATTTTATGCTTTACTTTATGACGATTAATAAATATAAGTGTTAATGAAGATAAGAATGATAGTCCTATAATTTCTTCATAATAGCCCATGGAAACCATATTAATAATAAAAAATAAAATTATATATCTCCTTTTATTGGCTTGAAAATATAAGCTTAATAAATATAAGGATAGGCTCATAAAAAAACTCCCTACCACTACCCTGGCAGAGGCAGAAATCCAATATGTAGCTTCACTTCCTAATGGTAGTAAGGTGTATATTATAAGAAATTCTATCGACATGGGTATTTTGTTTTTTTCTAATAGCTTATAAAAAAAATATCCACTATAGGCATGCATAAGTGTAATTATTAAAAATGGTATCTTCATATTATTCCAAAATGGTGATAACAAATAAACATCTGAAATATTTGCAATTGGACGTATAGTGTATAGGTTCATTCTTATTATTACTTCACGAAAAACATTATCATATAAGCCATATACACCATACTGAATCCAATCATCTATAACCGGATAATATTTGAAACCATAATATCCATATTTTAATAGTATTGCAGAAAAAATGATAAACCATAATAAGTTTTTAGTGTTTTTTTTGTTATTTTTATAATGTGCCACCCTATTGTGCCCTCCGCTTATAAAGCCCACCCGGTATTAATTTCTTATAAGTTTCTTATTTTTTTCTTAATTCAACTTTTTATTATCTGCAATCATTTTAATCAAGTCATAGGATGTCATTGTACCGGAAACAGTCAAACGTTTCAGTGCCATTAGGCTCGTACTTTTCTTATTGACCCCTTTATCACCTACAGCTGCCATAAGGTGATATCCTGCCTTCTTTGCAATATCTTGGATTGTACTATTAAATAATCCATAAGGATAAGCAAAGACATTGCAACTTTTATTAAGTTCTTTTTCTATTATATATCTTGATTGTCTCATTTCTAACATAATTTCAATTTCATCTAATTCTGTTAGATCGTAATGCCAGTTGGAATGACTTTGAATATCTATAAGTCCACTTTCATACATTTCATTTGCCTCTTCCCAAGTAAAGTGAGGGTATACAATATCAAATTTTTGTCCGACCCGACCGGTTACAATAAAAATAGTAGCCTTCATATTTAAATTTTTTAAAACCGGATATGCATACTTATAATTACTTGCGTATCCATCGTCAAATGTAATAATGATAGGGTTATTAGGTAAATCGATATTATTTGCTACATAATTATAATAATCATTAAAAGTTATAGTATTAAAACCATTGTTTTTAAGTGTAATCATATGTTTCCTAAAATTATCAGGTGATATATGCAATTTATCATCTTCTATCGGATAAGTGTCTTGTATATTATGGTACAATAATATTGGTAAGTCTACTTCATCTGTATTTATTATACTAGTGTTAACTATGGTATTTTCGGAAATTACAACAATTACTAATATAGCTATAAATATTACTTTTATATTATTTAACATTAGGAGCCCCTTTTTAAAAATTTGTTTAGTAATTATAATAAAAACTGCCAAAGTTTAAAGAAACCTTAGCAATTTTTATTATAACATATATTTTTTTTAATTTAAAGAAAGAAACCCTAAATTAACATTTCTATAAATTCTCAATACTAACTTTCTATTTATATCCTAAGGATTAATAAAAATTGTTCTTAAGCCCTAAGTTATATTTCCCCTTCCTGCATGTCGCTAATAAATCTTTCGCCTTTATTAGGTCTTTCTCTGCATCCAAATTCAAATTCTTGAAGCGGGAAAAATTCATCAAGTGGAAACTTAATTGTTTCAAATAGATCACAAGGGTGATCTTCTGTTGCTGCAATACATTCTTTATTAGGGTAACAGAAGTCATATGCAGGAATAAGTAACTGCACATTTCTTTCGATTTTAATTATTGTAAATAAACCTAAAGAAACATATACTTTTTTCCTTTCCGCCCCTGCTACTATTTCGTCATCAAAACATTTGCATACACTTTCAGGTATACCGGCAACATCAATATCACTGCAACAAAATCTATCTTTAATATCCGCCAATCTAACTCCTAAGCAAATTGGATCAACAACTTCTACCTTAGCTTTTGGCATATTTGTCTTTTTCCATAATTGGGGATCGAAGTCACCTTCTTTATAGTTGGATTGGAATATTTTTGCCTTACCTTCAGACCCAAATAGTATTACCCTCTTGTCAAAGGTTGCCAGCTCTT